>ONQU01000155.1 GCA_900320035.1 uncultured Rhodospirillaceae bacterium
CCTCAATAAACAGATCTTGGCCATTCACTTGTTCATGACTAATCTCCACCATGTCAATATCCTCAAGTCCGCCGTAGTTGCTGTAAATATTGTCCTCGTTAGAGCGCTCGCGGATGTTGAGCATACCCATATACACGCCGTTGATGTAGAGCACGGCAGAGTGGCCTGCCTGCCAGTCAAGGTCAACGTGACCGCCCATCGTACGCTGGATAATGAGGTCGCGGAAGTACAGGTCGCCAAAGTCATTACCGCCATCGCGCAGCGAGAACGACTTGAACTCGGTTACGCCCGGCTTTTGGTCGGGGAAGAACTCGTATGAGAAACGTTTATTCTTGGGACCAAAACGCTTGTTAGCGTAGAACACCATCGACTTGAGGTCATTAGCACGCGACTGACCACCCTGGATACGTGTCTCGCTTAGCTGGTTGAAGATGCTTCCCTCGCTTGTCGGTGTAAAGAACTCGATGTTTACGGGACGGCGCCAGTCGTGCGTCTTCTTGTCTTCCTTGCTGTTGTTATTGGCAAAAAGTCCAATCTCCTTATCGTTCAGATACCTGTCATCAGTCAGGACAGAGAAGATGGGGAGTGTCATCTCTCTGGGATGGAAGATGTATGACTGGGCGGTGCTGACAGGTGAGAGCCAGCCTTCGCAGAACACCTTGGCACGAATCACCTTTGTCTTGCTGATGGTGATGGGGTTATTATACTTGGTGCTGGTGGCCGATGGCTCGCTACCATCGGTGGTATAGGTGATGAAAGCACCCTCGGGAGCACCCTCGGGCAGGCTCAGCTCCAGCTGGAAGCCAGCTTCTCCTGTTGCCACAAAGCCCTTCTTGCCAAATACGGGAGCACCCAATATATGTTTTTTATCCACCACGCCGCCTTCGTTCTCGGCACCAGGTGTTGGCTTCAGCTCGTAACCCCACGTCTCGCTACCGTCTGTCTCACGACCGTATGCCACATCAGGAGCGGGCATCTTGGCCATTCCTACCAGCTGGTCAACAATCTCGTCACCCTTAAACAGGTAAAGGTTGCCATCCTTGCCTGACTCCAGACGGAAATCGGTGTGCAGTCGGTTGTTCTCCAGCCCTTCCTTGTCGCAGTAGATGACAACATGGCCTTTAGGCTCAATCGTCATATCGGGCAGCTTCCAAGCCTTCTTTACCTTGTCCTTGGTACCTATTTTGTATTCCTTCAGGTTGATGGCAGCATCTGTAGGGTTATACAATTCTACCCATGAGTCGGGAAATTCCTTGATGTCGTCCATGATGGTTTCGACATTCGACTGCATCAGCTCGTTAATGACTAAGGTGGTTTGGGCACTAAGACCCATCGACACAAATGTGGTTAAGATAAGTAAGATTTTTCTCATTTCGTTTTACGGTTTTTTGATTTTGGGTGTAAAATTACAACTATTATTACATATAATCTCCCTTTTCCTATATTATTTTATACTATTGTAACCTCAAATAAAGTATATGAAACAAAAGAAAGCACTTTCGCTCGACAATAAAATCAAAAACTTCGATTTTTGTTTTGTATTGTTCTCACTTATTCGTACCTTTGCAAGCATGAAACAGGCAATGATATTCGCAGCAGGGCTTGGCACAAGGCTCAAACCGCTGACAGACACCATGCCGAAGGCACTGGTTCCTGTGGCTGGGCGCCCCTTGCTCGACATCAACATTGAGCGACTGCGTCAGCAGGGCTACAACCGCTTTGTGGTCAATGTCCACCATTTTGCACAGCAGATTGTTGACCACATCGCCACTCACTACGCAGAACCCCAGCCCCATATCCTCATCAGCGACGAGTCAGAGAAGCTGCTCGACACGGGTGGCGGACTCAAGAAGGCCGCTCCGCTGTTCAGCGACGACGAGCCCGTCCTCATCCACAACGTCGATATCCTCGATAACGTAGATTACGAGTGGTTCAGCCGTCAGCACCAGCCCGACGAGGATGCTGTGCTGCTCGTCAGCCGTCGCAAGACCAAGCGCTACCTGCTCTTCGACAACAGCATGCGACTCATGGGGTGGATCAACACAGAGACTGGCGAAGTGAAGAGCCCCTACCCTTGGCTTAGGAACTATCTCCAGACTCTCCCCCAGCCCCTCCCTGCGAGGGAGGGGGGCAATGACTCCAATGGCGGAGGGTCTGCTGACGATCTGTTTATTCCCCTCCCTCACAGGGAGGGGTTAGGGGTGAGTCTCTTCGCCTTCTCCGGCATCCACTCCTTCTCGCCCCGTCTGTTTCCGCTCATGGAGCGCTTCCCTGACAAGTTCAGCATCATCGACTTCTACCTCAGCATCTGTCACCGTTCGCGCATCTACGGCTGCATCAAG
>ONQU01000149.1 GCA_900320035.1 uncultured Rhodospirillaceae bacterium
TGGAAAAACACGATGGGGTAGATGTTTCTGAAGCAAAAGAAATGTATCGTAAACAAGTGGAGAGAAACAAAAAAGATTCATATTTTGATACGGAATACGGCAAGGCACATGCTGATTTAGTCAGAAAAGATCCGGAGATTGATGTTTTACGCAAAGTATCCGATAGTCTTGTAAAAAAAGGACTAACAGATGGAATTGAGGGGCATTCAGATTTTCACCGTTCAATGGAATATTTAGAAAATAAAGTTCTTAAAGAAGTTTTATGGCAACAATATATGATTGCTAATGCTAAAGGCGGTCGAGGCTCAAAATAAAAATTTACCTAGCGCATAAGAGGGACACGGCAGAGATGGTATCGCCCATGCCGACAAGAGTTTTAGGGTTGGCAATCAATAGCGTCGGGGTGGCGATAAGTGTATATTTTTCATTTTCTATAATGCCGGTTGCGGCAAGTTGCGGCGCGCTTAAATGCGCGCTCAAATTTTGTAAGGCGGTGAAATTAAATTCGCCGCTCTGATTCTGCCAAGCCCACAATAAATCAGCCGCTTGTTCAATTTTACCATTGCCGGCTTTAGAAGCAGCAACCACTGCCGCCGTCAGCATACCATGAAGATTTTGTTGTGGTGAAATTCTAAAATCCTTATCTTGCAAAGTAAAGTAGAGCCCAAACATATGCAGTTGAATACGCGGTGTTCCGGTGAAAGTTTTAATTTTCAGCGCTATATCAAACAAATCGGCGGCTGTTAAAGGTTGATTTTGCAAGCGCGCAAAATGTGGAGCATCAATTACCTCAAAAACATCCAGAGCCTCTCGGTCATTCAAGCCCAGCGAATCGGCGAGCGGCGCGATTTTTTCTATCACGGCACGGCGGATAATTTTATCTTGAGTGGAAGCCAGCTCGAGATGAATAATTCCCTGCGGCCAGTTTTGCTGCCATTGCTTTAAAAGCGGCACAATGGCATCAATCCGCGAAAGACCGTTATGAGCTGTGGTTAAATTATGAAAGCCGGATAAAATAAGATAATCGTAGCCGTTTTGGTTGAGGTGTTTTACAAATGCAGAATTAACCATGAGAGCTAAGTTGGCCGGATCATAAGTAGCGATAAAACGATTGGCCTTCGGACAAATGTAAGTTTGCTCACCGAGTTTCAAAACATCATCTTTAGCAAATTCGATAATGTGATGAATTAGGGGTATTTCATTTTTGCGGCTGATTTGGTGTGCCGGTTTCAAGGCACTATTTTCATCAAAGCCGAGTAGATTATCGTACGGCAGAAACTGTGCCGCTTGGGCTTGAGGGTGTGACGCGGTGTGCGTGATAACTTGTTTCATTCCTAAAACAGCCGCCACATTAGCCGTAATGCCGGCCTGTCCCCCCATTGCCAAACGGTCATGTGGAATATTTTGCTTAAGCCAATCAGCCGTTTTAGCGTTGTCAATCAGCCATTCTTCGGCAATACCGTGAATGAAGCATTTACAAATGCCGCGAATAATATCTCGGGGCGCCAAAATCAAACTCGGTTGCGCCGTAATATCTGTTTCAGCAAGAGCAAAGTGCTCTGCCCAAGCACTGAGCTGTTGACCGCTGATTTTTACCACGGCATCAATGTTGGTATTAAAAGCTGTTGCCACAGTACCACCGGTGGCCGCTTGTTGCAGTTGTTGCGGCACCACCTCATAATGCTGCCGCCATATTTGTGCTAAATCTGCCATTAGTGCTGCATTTCTTGTAAGCGAATGTTAGCCAAAGCGTTCATAATCAAACCACGCATTGCTGTGTCAAAGGCAACATAAGCGCTTGCTTGTTTTTGCCATTCGGCTAAGGCCGGTGCATCGATGCGTGTGTATTGCGAATCGGTTTTTAAAACATTTAATGCCTCAGCAAAATGGGCGGCATTTACCAGTTGATAGACTTCATCTTCATTGGCATTAAATTCAGGCTTAGCTGTTTTTTTGCGGTGAACGGCAATATTCTTAAACCATTGCCACGTTTTTGCATACCACGTTTGCGGTTCATCGGTGATTGTGATTTCAGTGGTTGTTGTGTTAACCGTTGGTTGGTCGTTTAATGTGGCGTAAAGCTTATTAAATTCGCGAATTAGCGCCGGCGCACCTTTCAAACCGGAAGCGGCAAATTGTTGTGCTGTGGCCGCATATTGCTCGGCTTGCGGATTGCCTTGCGCTAAAATTTGCAGCACTTCGGCTTCATAAGCAAATGGCAAACCTTGTTCGGCCATATCACGCACAATTAAAGCACCGGATGCGAGTAAAACATCGCGCGAAGCAGGTTTATTAGCTTGCGGGGTTTCACCTTTTTCAGCAGCGACTTGCGCCATAATTTGAGCGATAGCTTCATTGTTGGCTTGTTCAATTTGTGCCAACCGGCTATCAATATTTTTGACCAATTCCATGCTGTCGGCCGGGGTTGCATTTTGCAAAGCGATAATTTTATTGTTTAAAATTCTCACCTGACCTTCCAAAACAGCTATTTTATCAGCTAAAATCGCCGTATCCGATGTTTGCAGTG
The DNA here is from genome assembly GCA_900320035.1 of uncultured Rhodospirillaceae bacterium. GTDB lineage: Bacteria > Pseudomonadota > Alphaproteobacteria > RF32 > CAG-239 > RUG410. The sequence continues at coordinate 2,528 of ONQU01000149.1, forward strand.
GCGCCGGCTGCTTTTGTTCTTCAATAGCTTGCGGTGCATTCAGCCATGGTAAGCGATTTTCTAAATAAGCTACATAAAATCCACCTGCGGCAATAGCCGCTAAAATCAGCCACATAAACCAACGCTTTAAGCGTTTGGCGAATGATATATGATTATCCTTCGTATTTTGTTGTTCATCATTTTTTGCCATTTTTTCTATCCTTTTACTTGACATTTTGCCTTAATATATTCCATATATATAAAAAAGTTAAGCGTTCAGCAAGTAAAATTAAACAGTTTTAGGTTGAATAAATGATTGTTTTGGGCATAGAGAGCAGTTGCGATGATACCGGTGCCGCGGTGGTAACCGATAGCAAGGAAATTTTGGGTGAAGCGCTGCAATCGCAGGAAGAACATAAACAATATGGTGGTGTGGTGCCGGAAATTGCAGCGCGCGCGCATTTGGAGCACGTTGATGAAATTGTGGCGACCTGTCTGCAACGGGCGCATGTTAACTTGCCAGATGTTGATGCTATTGCCGCTTCATGCGGGCCGGGGTTAATCGGCGGTGTAGTGGTTGGCGCAATGACAGCCAAAGCACTGGCATTGGCGCTTAATAAGCCGTTTGTGGCGGTTAATCATTTGGAGGGACATGCTCTATGCGCACGGATTGCTCATGGTATAGAATTTCCATATTTGTTGCTGCTTGTTTCCGGCGGACA
>ONQU01000148.1 GCA_900320035.1 uncultured Rhodospirillaceae bacterium
GGCTTTTCTCTCACTTGGTAATAATAAGTCACGATTAATTTCGCGCTTGGTAAAGTCAAGATAGTGGTTGAAATTGGCATTAAAGTTAATATCCGTCGGCAAATTAAATACTTGTTCCTTAAATTGCCCGAAAACATGTGTATTTTCGTTAATAAACAGATCCGGATGATATTTTTTGAGCATAATTACAGTCAAATCCCAGAAAATCTGCTTCCGCCGCTCAAGATAATCTTCAACACGTTCTTTCATAATATGCAGTTTTTCTTGCGTTGTCGGGCTTAAATTCTCTAAAACCAGTTGTTTGGCTTCTTCCAGTTTCTCTTCGCGCTGAACTCCTAAGCTTTCTTGTAATTCATCAAAGGCACGGTTAATTTCTTCTGTCGTGCGGCAAAGGTCAAAGATGGCGGCAACTGCGCGTTCAAAGTCAACACCGTCGGATAAAGTGCCTAAAATCTCATCACTTGCGCCGAATACACCGTCAAACAACTTAAATTTTTGTTGCAAAATCTCATAAAGGCGCACGTCTGCAACGTTTTTCTTATTGATAAAGTTGATGATAACAACGTCGCATTTTTGCCCATAACGATGTACGCGCCCGATACGCTGTTCCACGCGTTGCGGGTTCCATGGCAAGTCATAATTAACCAGCAAAGAGCAAAATTGCAAGTTTAAGCCCTCAGCAGCGGCTTCGGTAGCAATCATAATCTCAGCATCTTCTTTGAATTTCGTAACAAGCGCCTTTTTCATATCGTTGGTGCGTGAGCCGGTTAAATCTGAAGAGTGATTTTCTATGTAATCGCTATAAATCTGGTTACATAAAGGTGAATTATTTTGCCCGTTAAATGTTACAATCTTATCCTTAAAACCGTGCGCGCTTAAATAATCATAGAGGTAATTCAGCGTACGATTGCTTTCGGTAAAGATTATTGCTTTTCGTTGTCCGCCCTTGGCTTGTATCTTTTCAAAACCTTGTTCAAGTGCACCAATCAGTTTTTCTGTCTTGCCATCAACCTTGATTTTTGCGGCTTTATCTATCAATTTTTGCAAAAATGCTTTTTCGGCTTTAATGTCCTCTTTTCTCAAATCCTGCTTATTAAGCGATTGTTTTAATTCAAAATCTTCTAAATTATCTTCATATTCACCAAAAAGATCATCATCAAACATAAAACCGGTAAGTTCATCAAGATTTCTGCTGGATTTTTCAATGGCGGTTAAGCGATTCATCAGACCTTCAAGCGTTCCTTTGACCGCTGCCGTTGAAGAACTCATCAATTTACGGATCATCAACACAATCAGTGTTCTGAAACGTGTTGTAATAGCAATTTGCGAAATATCCTGAATATACGCAGAAACAGCAGTGTAAAGCTCTTCCTCAGCCTTTGTCGGATTAAACGCAACCGTCATCGCCTCACGATTGGTATATTTAATGTATTCCAAAACATCACGGCGCAAAGTACGATGCAGAACGCATTGCAAACGGTGCTTTAGTTCTTCGTGGTGCCGCTCAGAATAAAGGTAATTCTCCATAAAAGCATATTCGTTGCCCAAAATGCTTGGATCAATAATGCTGACGAGCGAAAATATATCCATCAGCGAGTTCTGAATAGGCGTTGCGGTTAAGAGCAATTTTTTCTTGCTGAGAAATGTTTCATTAATGCCTTCAGCAATTTTAGTCGTTCCTTTATAAAAATTGCGAAGCTTATGGGCTTCATCTATTACAACCAAATCCCAATCACGATCTTTCATTAATTTTTTGAACTGGACGGCGCAGTTATACGAACAGATTGTTATGCCTCTAAATTGCAAAATATCGGTATTTCCTTCTTTCAGAGCAGTGCGAATAATTTTGCTATCTAAAATCTGTGCCGGTAAATCAAATTTTTCTTGCATTTCAGTTTGCCATTGTTGGCACAAACTGGCCGGAGCAACCACAATTATTGAGTTTTTACCACGAGAGTAATATTCCGAGATAACAATACCGGCTTCAATCGTTTTACCAAGACCGACTTCATCGGCTAAAATAACACCTTGAGAGATTGGAGACTGTAAAGCAAACATAGCCGCATTGATTTGATGCGGATTCAAATCAATTTTTGATGTTCCCAATGAGCCGGAAATATTATTAATATCCTCTTGGTTATGAGAGGATAAA
>ONQU01000147.1 GCA_900320035.1 uncultured Rhodospirillaceae bacterium
ATCGGCCAACGGTAACACGCGCGAAACCGTACCTTTGTTACCGTGACGACCGGCCATCTTATCACCGGTTTGCATCTTTCTCTTGGTGGCAATAAACACCTTAACCAACTTCAAAACGCCCGGCAACAAATCATCACCGCGTTGAACTTTTTCCACCTTATTAGCGTAGTGCTTCTTAATATTTTCAACTCGCGCTTCAAAAGCGGCCGTAAAGCTCTCGATTTTGGCCATCACATCTTCGTTTTTAACCACAATTTTAGCCCATTGTGATGCCGGCAAAGTTGCTAAAACTTCCGGTGTAATTACCGTATTTTTGCCGATTCCCTGCGGTGCATCAACCACTTTTTGGCCATTTAACAATTCTTGCAAACGATACTCGTAACTGCGGCGAATAATCGCAATTTCATCATCGCGGTCTTTTGCTAATGCTGAAATTTCTTCTTGCTCAATCGCTAACGCGCGTTCATCTTTTTCGACGCCACGGCGTGAGAAAATACGCACATCAACCACAATACCGTCAACACCCGGCTGTGCCCGCATTGAAGTATCACGAACATCACTGGCTTTTTCACCAAAAATGGCGCGCAACAATTTTTCTTCCGGCGTTACCGGTGATTCACCCTTCGGCGTTACCTTACCCACCAAAATATCACCAGCCTTAACATGCGCACCAACATAAACAATGCCGGCTTCGTCCAAATTGCGCAATGCATCTTCACCAACGTTCGGAATGTCACGCGTAATTTCTTCCTGACCGAGTTTGGTATCACGAGCCATTACTTCAAATTCTTCAATGTGCAGCGACGTTAAAACATCGTCACGCGAAATCCGCTCTGAAAGCAAAATAGCATCTTCGTAGTTCAAACCGTTCCATGGCATGAATGCCACCAACAGGTTTTTACCCAAAGCCAACTCGCCTAAATTGGTACACGGACCATCGGCAATAATATCACCCTTCTTGATATGGTCACCAACTTTAACCAGCGGCACTTGGTTAATACAAGTATTTTGGTTAGAACGACGGAATTTGGAAAGTTTGTAAATTTCCACACCAACGTTGTGCGCCTCATCGCTATCCGAACGAATAACGATACGATTCGCATCAACCGCATTAACCACGCCGTCATATTTTGCCACCAAGGTTGCACCGGAATCTTTAGCCACGGTTGCTTCAATACCGGTACCGACCAGCGGTGCTTCAGAACGCAACAACGGCACGCCTTGACGCTGCATGTTTGAACCCATCAGCGCGCGGTTAGCATCGTCGTTTTCCAAAAACGGAATCAAAGCTGCAGCCACCGAAACCAACTGCTTCGGTGAAACGTCAATGTAGTTAATGTCTTCCGGTTTATCAAATTCCACTTCACCACCGCGACGGCAAGTAATCAAGTCATCTTCAAAATGGCCGTCTTCTTTAACTTTAGCATTAGCTTCGGCAATCACCACTTTACCTTCGTCATCGGCAGATAAGTAAACCACTTCTTTGGTTACAACGCCGTTTACCACTTTGCGATACGGGCATTCAATAAAACCATATTTATTAACGCGCGCATAAGTTGATAACGAGTTAATCAAACCAATGTTCGGACCTTCCGGTGATTCAATCGGGCAGATACGACCATAGTGTGTCGGGTGCACGTCGCGCACTTCAAAACCGGCACGATCACGGCTCAAACCACCCGGACCTAAAGCCGATAAACGACGCTTATGCGTAATTTCTGACAACGGATTGTTCTGATCCATAAATTGTGACAACTGTGATGAACCGAAAAATTCTCTGATAACCGAAGCAATCGGCTTAGCATTAATTAAATCTTGCGGCTTCACATTGTTCAAAACTTCGGCACTCATTTTTTCTCTGATAGCGCGCTCCATTCTGAGTAAGCCCATCCGATATTGATTTTCCATCAATTCACCCACCGAACGTACACGACGGTTACCTAAGTGGTCAATATCATCAACCGTACCTTTACCGTCACGAATATTGATGAGTTTTTTGATAATCTTCAAAATATCATCTTTACGCAAAACACGCACTGTATCCGGTGCTTCAGTAAACGGAATATCTAAAGATGCATTCATCTTCACCCGACCGACTGCCGATAAATCATAGCGTTCTTCATCAAAGAACAATTGCTTAAACAAAGCATCTGCCGCTTCATAAGTTGCCGGTTCGCCCGGTCTCATCACACGATAAATATCCAAAAGTGCATCTTGGCGATTGGTATTACGATCAGACGCCAAGGTATTGCGTAAATACGGCCCGACGTTCAAGTTATCAATATATAATACTTCAACCGACTTTAATTTGGCAGCAGCAATTTTATCCAACACTTCTTCATTGATTTCATCACCGGCTTCGGCCAAAACTTCCCCTGTCTTCGGCATCACAATATTTTTAGCCAGGAATTTGCCAAACATTTGGTCTTTAGATACTACAAAGTATTCCAATCCGGCGTCAGCCAATTTTTGCGCCGAGCGCACCGTTAATTTTTTGCCGGCATCCCATACGGTTTCACCGGTAGCCGCATTAACCAAAGCAAACGGATATTTCACACCGTTCATCCGGCTCGGTTCAAACTTCATTTTCCAATTTTTCTTATCGGCGACATACGTTTCGGTATCATAGAAATAACTTAATATTTCTTCCTTATCCATACCCTTCACATCTTCCAAAGCTACCGTTTCGCCTTTTTTCAGCTTGTCTTCGGTTTCTTTAGAATACAAGGCATACAAAATCGAAGTAATTGGTAATTTACGACGACGGTCAATACGCGCATACATTAAATCTTTGGCATCAAATTCAAAATCGAGCCACGAACCACGGTATGGAATAATCCGTACCGAAAACAGCTTCTTACCCGAAGAAATGGTTTTACCGCCGTCACTATCATAAAACACGCCAGGTGAACGGTGCATTTGCGAAACAACCACACGTTCGGTACCATTAAAAATAAATGTACCTTTTTCAGTCATCAGCGGAATATCACCCATATAAACCGATTGTTCTTTCACATCGTGGACTGATTTTGCACCGGTTGCTTCATCAACATCAAACACCACCAAACGCAATGTCGCCTTAATCGGCGCTGCATAGGTCATATCACGTCTGATGCATTCTTCTTCATCATATTTTGGTTCTTCCAAAACATAATCTACGAATTCTAATTCACCATTACCCGAAAAATCCTTAATCGGAAAAATAGATTTGAAAACCCCTTCCAAACCAAACTCACAACGCTCACCGTTATTATCTTTATTATTGATAAAGCTGGCATATGAGCCGGTTTGCATATCAATTAAATTCGGCATATCCATCACGGCATCGATTCGGCCGAAATTTTTTCTTACACGCTTTTTGCCCGTATAAGACTGTGTCATCTGCTTTTATCCTTCTAATATATTGATTCTGCGACAATTCTTATGAAAAAAACTCAATCCCGTCAGCAGAAGGTTAAACTTCTTTGCTATTTTCATAAATATGGCCGCAACCACCGGCATTTGCGCCAACTCAGCCATATTTACCCAATAATTATATAGTATCGGATTCTATCCCCGATTTAAACTGCGCGGAGTATAAAATATTTTGCTGCAATATGCAACTGTTTTTTAGTTTAAGATTTTTTCTGCATTAGTATGACGAAAGCGGCGGAATATTAATTTGTGCAATATACCCCGGTTTAATACGCGTATTGCTGTAATGCATATTACCGGTTTCAATCAAATAACGTTGACGCTGTGTCCATTGAGCCGCCGTTGAGTAGAAGTCTTTACCGGTAACTTCCTGATTGCGCGGATTCATAATGTATAAAACGCACCCCTGATGTGGTTCAACCAAACCGCAGCGATTTCGTCCGGCCGGTACATCAGAATTAATCACCACACCGTCAAGACCACGATTCGACACCGTTTTTTTACCAAACATAAATGTGCCAATCATCATACCAATAAGCGCAGCTAATGCCAAGAGTAACAAAACTGTTTTGTTCTTCAAGATATATGAAAGCGTCATTGCTTCTTGCGTTTGCAAATCATCTTCGGTTACAAAACGGATGTTTTCGGCCTCGCCATTGTTGGCAAAATAATTATCATCACCGCTACCGAACGCAGAATCATTATCGGTTGTCACCGCATTCATTTTTGTCGGCAACCCAAACGAAGAAACATTACTAGAAGGACGAACACGCTTAATTTTTCTGATTTTACGCGGCATATTGGTATTCTGATTTTCTTCCATTGTTATTTTCTCCTATATTTGATTCTTAATTTTTTCATTGGTTTTCAAAGTTCTGATAATGCGCGGAACCATAAAAATAACCGTTTCTGATTTAGGTGATTTAATCCCGAATAATTCATTTGGCAAGCCGATAATTAAGAAATTATTGCCTAATTTATCACGAATTTTGAAATTTGTAACCTGTCCGTTGGTTTCTTCCAGCGTTATTTCACTGAAGATATTATTATTTTTTTCCAATGAAGCCTTAGCTAAAATTGACATACCATACAAATCTGCTTTCGGTTGGCTGCATTTGCCTATATCAAAACGAGCCAACCACAAGTTAGGCACCACAAACTTACCTTCCGATACCAGTTGAACTTGCGCCTGATTGCCTAAAAACTGTTGTAATTTTTCCAAATTGATCTCATTTGATGTTGTTAAAATACGCCCAATAACCCCGCTCTGTGCAGTCGTAATCGAACCGAAATCAAAAGCCTTCAGCATCTCTTTCCATTCAATATCATGCGATTGGTCATACGGATATAAGCGGAAAACACTTACATCGTAAGCAATCAAAGTCGGATTATTTTCAAACGAATTAATCAACTCCAGCATCTTATTTTTAGTTTCCACATCAGCATCAAAGGTAATTGAATAATCAGCCCAGTTCGTCACAATATTGGTAATACCGGCACCGCGAATAACATCTAATAAGCCCAAAAGAATTGGCCGTGAATGCGGTGTATAAAGCGTCATATTGGCATGGCGGCTCAACGTCAAAACTTTTTCTTTGGCATCATAGCTGTAATAAATACCAGCGGAATCGGTCATCATTTTAACAACACCGGCCAACTCACCTTTCAAATCATTAGCAGAAATACTCGTATAAGGTCCGTCAGCCGACGAAATGCGTATGCCTGCTTCCTTAGTCAGCTTGAGCAAAGCCTGCTCCGTTGGCATCATATCAAACGAAAAACCGGTTACTTCATAACGTGGTAAGGGATTATTGATACCATTACGTTCTAATTTAAATGCCGATTGCGTATATGGTAAAGTCAGAATCATCTGTTGTGTTTCCCAATTAACATTACAACGCAATGGTGTTTCTAAATCCAGCTCATTAGCGCCTTCCGGCGTACGAATCATACTACGCGATGCATCTTCATCATCTTCGGTTCGCACAATCGGCATCTCTGAAGGCAAAAGTGAATATGGCTGCATTGCCGTCATATCCATTGTTGTGGCATCAACAGTCACAATTTCCGGCGTGGCTATTGTACTGCTGTGCGCATTGTCCACCCCCAGTGTTTTAGAGGTTTCACAAGCCGAAAGCCCACCTATGAAAAGCGAGATGATACTTAAATACTTAAAAATTTTCTGTGTCTTCATTATGGTATCCTCTTTTCTTATTTTTCACCATCTGTCGGTTTGGCAATATTATTTTCTGCCATCAATTTTTCCATTAAATCATCAATATTCATACCAGCGCCAACCGTTGGATCAACCGCTTTATCAAAATTACTCATCGCATCAGCTAATTTTTTAGCTTCATTCGGATCAGTCCGCAACATATCCGGCGACTGATTATTGGTTAGTTCTTCTTGATAAATAGCTAAATTTTTGCGTAACGCTTCAACCCCACCGGCGATTCTTTTTTCCACATAAGGATAAAGTTCTTGATGTTCTAAGATATAATTACCGGTATCGCAGATTTCTTCTAAAACATCCAACACATAAGGATAAAACTTATATTCTTCTAAGGCAATATTACCCTGCCGCACGCAACGGGCAGCTATCCGCGAAATAGTACGGTCGTAATAATCTATCAACACAATATAATTATCAACATACCAAAGCAATTCTTTTGCCACAACATTCTTATTTTCTTCAGCCATCGTCGTATCCTTTAATCGGTTATCATTCTAAACAACTTGCCATATTTTGTAAATGTTTTTTTTACCATCCATCTTCCCTGTTTATTTATCGGCAGTTTCCGCAAAAGCTGACATTATATCGTCATCTATTATCTGTTCTGCCTGATTTTGTTTCATATCATCATTTGCATCCGCCGCAACCGGATTGCCATCTTCATCAACGTATTCCCATTCATCATCAGCACCGGCATCAACCGGGTTGCCATCTTCATCAACGTATTCCCATTCATCATCAGCACTGACATCAACCGGATTGCCGTCTTCGTCAACGTATTCCCATTCATCATCAGCACCG
>ONQU01000146.1 GCA_900320035.1 uncultured Rhodospirillaceae bacterium
GTGCCGGCGGGAGCCTCAAAACAATTTTTGTGTTGCACATAAAGTCGTTGTACCGAAAAACCGAAAGGCTTTTCGTCACCGGCGGCATCAATCTGTAAGCCGTCAAAACGGGCGATTTTGTGATTGGTTTTGAAAATGAGGCGATTTTGCCGAATATTTGCCACTTCACCAATGAACAAGCCACGATGACCGACAAAATCACGGTCGATAATTTGCTTATCTTTGCCGGCAAAGTGAAATTTACACCACGGACGCGAAAAAATTTGCTTAATTCGTTCAGCGCGTTTGGCGTCAGCTCCATGACCATCAAGAATTTGCCGATAATAGTCGGTTACGGCGGCAACATAGAGCGCCGATTTTTTGCGTCCTTCGATTTTCAGCGAATCAACGGGCATTTTTAAGATATCTTCTTGCAATGCCATGTCTTTCATGGAAAATAGATGGGCGGATTGTCCGTTGCATAAAAACTTGGCGCGGCACGGATATAGGCACTTGCCGCGATTGGCACTGCGTCCGTATTCAATGGCGGAAAATTGGCAAATGCCACTGTATGAATAGCACAAGGCGCCGTGAATAAAGGCCTCGGTTTCTAAACCTTCGATGGTTGCAATATCTTTAATTTCCGCTAATGTTAATTCGCGCGCCAAAACCACGCGTTTGAAGCCGATTTTTTGCAAGAACAAGGCGCCTTCTTTGTTGTGTACGGCCATTTGCGTGCTGGCGTGCATCTCGAGCCACGGATATTGTTTTTTAACAACACGTGCCACGCCTAAATCTTGAATAATCAAGCCGTCAACCTGACAGCGGGTACAAATATCCAAACTGGTTATCAGTTCGGGCAATTCGCTTTCTTGCAAAACGGTGTTAATAGCAACATAAACTTTGCGTTTTAAGCTGTGGGCATAGGCGGTAAATTCATCGAGGGCCGATTCATCAAAATTAGTAGCGGTAGCACGGGCTGAAAATTTCGAAAGCCCTAAATAAACCGCATCGGCACCATAATAAAGCGCGGCATAACCTGCTTCAATATCACCGGCCGGCGCCAAAAGTTCTTGTTTTTTCATCTACCGACATTCCTTAAGTTGCAATTTGTGCTTAAACTAGGGCAAACCCGCCGGGTTGTCAAGCACATTCAAAAGCGATAACATTTCTTTTACTGTCCTCCCTCGATTTCGCGGGAAAAATAACATTGTCATCCCTCGATTTCGAGGAAATCGTTAAGGGATCTTTCGATTTTTTCTTAATATGCATCAGCATGATAAAGTTTTTTAACTTCATTCGTCATATTGTTTTTTTTAACGTAAATAACAAGGAATTACATTTGGAACAAAAGTTATCTAATATGGCGGCTTTTGCACATGATTGCTATTTAGAATTACTTGAAGAAAAAGCAAAAAATAACGAACAAGCACCACAAGCTCCTATCCACACCGGTGTTGATTATGAAAACTACATCGAATCGCTGTTACAGGCGGGGAAATTTAATGTTTCGCGCACGCCAACAACCGGTGACCAAGGTGTTGATTTAGTGGCAGAAAAAAATGGCATACGCATTGCAGTGCAGTGTAAATATTACTCCAAGCCGGTCGGCAATAAAGCCGTGCAAGAAGTTATTGCCGGTCGCGATTTTTACAATTGCCAAGTTGCTTGCGTGGTGAGTAATAATTCGTTTACGTCGTCGGCACGTAAAATCGCCAATGTGGCGAAGGTTTTGCTCTTAAATGAAAGCAATATTGCCGCAACACTTGATGATGTCGTTAATCATAAATAAAACAGCCTCAATTATCCTATCATCTTTTGCATTTCGTCATAGCTTGGGTATTTATTTAAGTTACCCAAAAGCGTATAGGTCAGTTTGCCGCCGAAAATCTGCTGTGCCATGGTGCGGATATCCTCTTTGGTAACGCTGTCAATGCGCTCCACGATTTCCGCAATCGGTAAATTGCGTTTATGAATAAGCTGTTGACGAGCAATAACCTCAGCGGTGGAAGATGAGCTTTCAAGCGCCATTAAAACGCTGGCTTTCAGCTGCACTTTGACGCGGTTAAACTCTTTGTCGCTAACCAAATCATTGCTGATTTTCTTAATTTCTTCCGCCACCACCGGCAGATAGCACGGAATCTGTTCAGCATCCAAACCGGCATAAATACCAAACAAACCACTTTCAATATGGGCATTGGTAAAACTGTAAACCGAATAGACTAAGCCGCGTTTTTCGCGAATTTCTTGGAAAAGGCGAGAGGACATACTGCCGCCGAAAATGGTTGATAAAATGGTAGCATGATAATATTGCTCACTCCCGTAGGCAATTCCCGGAAAACCGAGCAGAACCTGCGCTTGTTCAATATCGCGTTGTTTGGCAAACATACCGCCGGTATATATTTGCTTATCCGGCGTAAAGGAAGTTTTGGCTTGCAGAGATGCCATGCGCTCATTTACCATTTGCACAAATTTTTGATGATCCAAATTACCGACCGCCGCCACCACAATATTTTCCGCCGCATAGTTGTGCGCCATATAGGTGCGTAGTGTGGTGCTATCAAACTTACGGACTTTTTCCGCCGGCCCCAAAATACTGCGTCCCAAAGCCTGATTGGCAAAGGCAGTTTCTTGAAAATAGTCAAACACAATATCACTCGGGTCATCGTTGGTTTGTTTAATTTCCTGAATGACCACTTCTTTTTCTTTGGCCATTTCTGTGGCATCAAAAGTCGGTGCCATCACTAAATCGGCCAAGACATCAATTGCCAACTCAATGTCATTTTTAAGCATTTTAGCATAAAAAACCGTAAATTCACGAGAGGTATAAGCATTGGTTGAACCGCCGACATTTTCAATATCTTCCCAAATTTGTGCCGTATTGCGCTTTTTAGTGCCTTTAAACACCATGTGTTCCACAAAGTGCGAAACACCGTTCATCGCTTCCGGCTCGTAGGCGGAACCGGTATTAACCCAAAGACCGAGTGAAACGGTTTCTGTTTGTGGTCGTTCCACGGTGATAACTCGTAATCCGTTCGGTAATGTTGATAAGTTAACTTGCATAAAAATTATCCTTTGTGCTAAAAAAATCCGTTTGACAGTATTATATTGTCAGATTAGGATAAATCAATATAAATGTTTATATAAAGGAGTTAAAAATGCAAAAAAGTCCTCATTTTGCGGTTGTGCTTTCCGGTTGCGGACGAGCAGACGGTTCGGAAATTCATGAAGCAGTGTTTGCGCTTTTGTGTGTGCAAAATATGGGGTGTACATTTCAATGCTTTGCACCGGATATTGCGCAAGCGGCGGTTATCAATCATTTAGATAATCAACCAATGGCTGAAACGCGTAATGTTTTGGTGGAGGCGGCGCGGATTGCGCGCGGCAATATTTTACCGCTGGAGGATTTTCATGCCGATGATTTTGACGGGATTATTTTTCCGGGCGGTTTGGGCGCAGTAACAAATTGGTGCGATTTTGCCAGTAAAGGTACAGCATGCACGGTTAATACAAGTGTGCGTTCGGTTATTCGGGCTTGTTGGGAAAAAAAGGTGGTGATTGGCGCTATGTGTATTGCGCCGGTGCTGATTGCTTTGGTTTTGGCTGATAAAAAAGTGCATTTTACTTTGGGAGCAGGGGGTGCCACAGCTGAAAAATTAGAAAAACTTGGTGCCGTGCATGAAGAAGTTGGCGTGACCGATGTTTGTATTGACCGCAAAAATTTGGTTTGCTCAACACCGGCTTATATGTTAGCGACCAATATGCTTGATGTTTGTCAAGGAGCGCAAAATATGGTGGGCGCAATGTGTCAGTTGATGAAAGAAAAAATGGGTTGATTTTGTAAAAATATATTGACAAATTTTCCTAAAAGTGTATTCTAATGGCATTAAAAAAATTATTGTTTAATTTAAAATTTTAATAAGTATGAATATTATTAAATTTTGGTACAGTCTGTACCGTGCCCGCGTTGGCAAAATGGATGATCAGGAAATCAGCCGTTTGGTGGAAACGCTGAATGAGGCGGAATGTAATGATCCGGATTATGACGAAAGAGGGTATTGCCGAAGCATTTTGGCTGTGTATTGCCGGTATAATGTGCCGTCGAGCACCTTACTTAAAGAAATTTTTGCAGGTGATTCTTCAATGCAATGCTTTCTGAAAAATGTCGGTAAGCGCAAACAACCACTGACAGATGAAGAACAGCAGGCCATTGTAGAACTGCCGGAATACTGCTTCAGTGCGTTGTCTTGTCCTCTGTCATCACGCTATGAGATCAGACTTATAGAGTGGGCTAAAGTAGATGTTCTGATGGCTTACTTGAAAAAGTTTAAGCTTTCTCTGGCGGCAGAAAGACAGCTGATTCGTCTTTGTGATGCCAATCACGACTATGTTTGGCTTGCTGAGTACTATGTTGATGCGCATCACGGAAAAGTATTTACAAAACAGGATGCTCAACAGCTTTTGTTTGAGGTTCCCCATTGTGATCTTATTCAGAAAGCATTAATAGAACATAGCACGATGCATCAACCGTTGCTGTTTGATTCCAGTATTGAACAGCTTATTACAAAAAACTCGAAGCGGCAGTTGTTGTTGCTGTTTTTGTCGCACAGTTATGTGGCAAATCCTCAATTGTTAAAGCGTCTGCAGTCAAAAAAATCTGATAAACAATTGCAGGCTTTGGTTGAAATATCACTCAAGCGGCAGCAACTGTTAGAAAATCTGCAAAGTTCCGATAGGTGTTTATTAACGGCTATGGAAAAGAAGATTTTAACGCTTGATAAGGCTGAGGAACAACGTCAACACGTTATGCGGCAAATTGTGCCCAAAATGAAAAAAGGTGAAACTTCACCGGTTATGGCAGCGTGGGTAGCTTATCAATACCCGAATTTGGCGCAGGTTGCAGCAATTGCAACAGGCATATTTGTAAAGCGTATTAAGGAACGTGCAGTATACAGCGATTGGATACGTTCTTTGAATACCAAGTATACTTAATCTTAAAAGCGGAGCAGCGATGTTTCCGCTTTTTTTTATACCATAAAAACATACCTACTTGCATGTATGTGAAAAATATACATCCATGAATGTATGTAAAAAAACATGTTGCACAGAGGTCGTCTTTATAATAAAATGCGAAAAAGCAGGAGAATGGTCATGCATAAATTGATTATTTGGGATTTTGATGGTGTGATTGCCGATAGCGAAAGGCTTTGGATGGCAGTTTGGCTTGAGACATTAGCTAAAGAAAAAAATATTCATCTGAATGCTGAAGAAGAGCTTGCATTATTGGTTGGTGTTGCAGATAAAACAAGAAAAGAGCGCTTAGAACACTATTTCCCGAATTTACATATGGATGCTAATTTTATGCGCAAAATTAATGATGGCGAAGTTTATCAAGGGATGCATTTTATGCAGCCGATAGAAGGTGTTGAAAGTGTTATGGCGCTAAAACAATTTTCTCATTGCATTGCCACAGGGGCTACTAAAGAGCAACACGCTTGGAAAATGACGCAATTTAAATGGATTGAAAAATATATGTCTCCGGCCGATTATTTTACGGTTGATATGGTCAGGCAAGGTAAACCGGCGCCGGATTTATTTCTGCTGGCCGCTAAAACAAAAGGGTATAAAGCAACCGATTGTTTGGTGATTGGCGATAGTTTAAACGATTTTGCGGCAGCTAAGGCGGCCAAAATGTCATGCGTAGCCTTTGTCGGAGCCACGGGTAATAACACGCCTGAATATCGGAGGAAGTGTCTGGATGCTGGTGTTTTAGCCGTTTGTGCAACAATGGCGGAAGTTCTACAAGCTATAAATTGTTGGGCGCAAAAATCATAGAAAGAAGTTCTCTCAATCTTGAGTTATTGATAGGTTTTGGAAAAATTTTAACCATACTTTCCTTTAACTTTTATTGTTGAATTTCCCACAAGCGTTGGAATTGTCCGCCGGATTTGAGTAAATCTTCGATTTTGCCTTGCTCAATGATTTTACCTTTTTCCAAAACAATAATTCTATCCATCTCTTTTAATGTTGACAACCGATGTGCAATGGCAATAACCGTCTTATTTTTCATTAATTTTTTCATGGCTTTTTGAATGTAATTCTCCGACTCACTGTCCAATGCCGAAGTGGCTTCATCTAAAATCAGTATCGATGAATTTTTCAAAATAGCGCGCGCAATTGCCACACGTTGCCGTTGACCGACCGAAAGTTTCACGCCTTTTTCACCGACTTTTGTTTGATATCCTTTCGGTAATTCTTTGATGAAATCATCGGCATAGGCTTGTTTTGCCGCCTGTTCAATTTCACTTTGCTTGGCTTTCAGATGTCCGTAGGCGATATTTTGACTGACTGTGCGATGAAACAGAGATGTGTCCTGTGGAATAAGCGCAATTGCCTCATGCAAGCTATTTTGTTTTACTTTAGTAACGTTTTGCCCGTCTATTAAAATCTCGCCGGATTGAATATCATAAGCCCGTTGCAATAGATTTATAAGCGTTGATTTACCGCTACCGGATGTGCCTACAATCCCGATTTTCTCGCCGGCTTTAATCTTAAATGACAATTTATTAAACACTTTTTTATTGTCATAGCCGAATTTAACATCTTTGAATTCTATTTCTCCACCATTGATTTTGAGCGATTTAGCATTTGGAGCATCAACAATTTCGTGCTTAATAACGAATGGAGACATTGCCGCTTGCAACGCGCCTAAAACTGTGTTTAATTCGCTTACATTGCCTAAAACTGCCGAAAAGGCGGATAAAATTGAGTTCATCAACACCAAAACCAATGTAACTTCACCGATACTTATTTGTCCCTGATACCATTGTTTTATCAAGAGTAACATAGCACTGATTTCAAACAGGCATACCATTGCCTGCTGAACACAAATATTGTTTTGAAATTTATCCATGGCTTTAAAGCGAGCAATTTTACACTTATTGAAAGCATCTTTTACAAAAGCAATCTCAAAATCTTCGCTACCGCTCGCCTTTATATTCAAAGTATTGCCAATACTATCCGCTAAAACGCCGTTAAAATCATCATATAAATCATCCGTTTTTTTGTTCAAGTCGCGCAATTTAAAGCTCGATTTATATGAAGTAAATGCCGAAATCGAACCAAAAATAATCACCAATAGCAAAAACCATAAACTTACACGGCCAATGAAGTAGAAGTTTATTATCACCAGAAAGAAATTACTGTAGAGCCGTGAAATCAGTCCGTGAACACGAACAGCCTTATCAGCGCAGGTAGTTACTTTTTGCGACAGTTGACCGGTTTTTTGTGATGAAAAGTAATTTTCCGAATGTCTGGCCAGATAATCCACCGCAAACAGTTTGATTTTGGCATCCATAACATTCCGGACATTATTTTCTTCCAATAATTCGCGCACCATGCGAAACACCGATTGCCCGATGTATGAGGCAAAAATTAGTGCTAAAAACCACCACATTTTACTCCAAGCGAACTCCTGCGGCGTTATTTTCGTAAAATAATCAATCATTTCAGAAAAGTATACCGGCACATAAATTTTCATCAGTTGCAAACCAAAAGCTAAGGCCATACCGACAAAAGCCCACTTTCGCACCCCATACAAAGTTTCCCAAATAAACAACAGCGGATTTTGCGGCACTTTACGCATATTTGCTATATTTTCAAACAACTTCATGACTTAATCCTTTTTCTCTAACTGTTGCATTTTCCATAACTTGGCAAATTTACCGTTCTTCTTCTTTGCCAGTTCATCAAACGTTCCGACTTCCGCCACGGTTCCCTGCTCCAAATAGATAATTCTATCCATTTTCCGCAATGTTGAAAGACGATGGGCAATGGCTATAACGGTTTGTTTGCCGAGTAAGTTATTTATAGCTTCGGCCACAATGCTTTCTGATTCGCTGTCAAGTGATGATGTTGCCTCGTCTAAAATCAGTATTGGGCTGTTTCTGAGCACGGCTTTGGCAATAGCAATTCGTTGGCGTTCGCCGCCGGAGAGCTTGCAACCTCTGTCACCGACCATTGAATCATAGCCGTCAGGCAAAGCACGGATAAATTCATCGGCACAAGCGATTTTTGCCGCTTGCCTGATTTTCTTATCGGTTGCTTTGACACCGTAACCGATATTATCTTTCAAACTGCGATGAAACAAAACCGTTTCTTGCGGTATGATTGCCAAATTTTGATGCA
>ONQU01000144.1 GCA_900320035.1 uncultured Rhodospirillaceae bacterium
TATAATTTTTGCGGTGTGGTTTGAGCATCACAGATAATTTTTTGATTATCATTATTTTGCAAAAAATTGAGCAATTCAGCAATGGTTTGGTGAGGTAACGCGGTTTGCAAATTGTCGGCAAATAGGTTAAAATGACCGGTGCGGTCAATCAAAGCATAGGCGCGGACAACCGGTGTATAAGGTAGATCGTGTGCGTAGATATTTAAGAGCCAAGAAACGCTATCGGCGGCAGTTAAAAGCAAAAAATCAGCTTGTTGTTGCTTAAGATAAGTCGTAATTAAAGCTAACTTTTCCTCGCGGCTTTGGCCGGCATAGCAAAGCAGACGCTCATCAATTTTGATTGGCGCAGGGTTGTCAATTTGTACTAAATCACCGGTATCAATTAATTTTAGAGTAGGGTATTGTGCCGCTATGTCGGTTATATCTTGAGCCGACCAACACCAGGCATCATAGGCAACCTGAGTGATATTATTTTGTACACACAAGGCCAGAGCATTTATAAGAGTTGGGTTTTGTTTGACGATGGTTATTTTAGCCGGATCAACTTCAGCTGCGGCTTGCAGTTCGTAACGTCCGTCAACCAACAGATAGCAGTTCTTTAGGGTGATAATAAGCAAGCCGTCGGAACCGGAAAAGCCGCATAAATGCTGCAATTTGTGTTCATCGGGTAAAATATCTTGTCCTAAGAAGCGGTTGCCATGGCTGACTAAATATGCTTCATAATTGTTTTGTTGTAAAAATTGTCGGATTTGCTCAATTGTCATTTTCTTTCTCCAGCAAAGCGGCACACCAATTATCTAATTGGTAAAGTTTATGCAATTTTAAGCCGTATTTTTGGTGAGCTTCAATAACCCAATCGATTTGGTCATCGATGAAGCCGGATATAACGGCAAAACCGCCTTTTTTCAAAGATGTAGCCATTTGTGGTGCCATTTCAATTAGAGGACGGGCTAAAATGTTGGCTAAGATAACGTCATAGGGAGCATTTTGCTGCACAATTTGAGCCGAGTAGCCGTCGCTGTAGGCAGCATTGATTTGTTTGCTGACATTATTGTCATTAGCATTTTGCTGTGCGACTAGAACTGATTCTTCATCAATATCAACAGCGATAATTTGTGCCGCCGGCCAAAGTTTAGCGCTCGCGATGGCTAAAATACCGGAACCGGTTCCGACATCTAATATTTTTTGCGGCGTTGTGTGTTTTTTGATGTCACACAATGCCAAAAGACAGCCTTGAGTGGTTTGATGTTCGGAACCAAACGCCGTAGCGGCATAAACTTTAAGACCCAGTTTGCCATGGGTGTCAATATTTTTTTCGTGAATACCATAAATTAAAAATTCGCCGACTTCCAGAGGGGCAAATTTAATAACATTTTCAGTAAGCCAATTGTTGCTGCTGAGAGTTTCAATTTGATAAGCCGGTAGGGTGATATTTGCAGTTGCCGCAGCCGCAATTAATGTGCTTTCATCTGTATCTTGTCGCATATAGCCGACCAAACATTCTTGACCGTTATCGTTGTAATCAATAGAGATAACTTCGAAAAAGTTTTCCGCAAAATCGGCCAATGTTTCGGCGATGGTTTCACACGGTGCAAATTTGACAACTTTACAGCTTCCGGCATTTGAATTCATTTTTTTTACTTTCGTTATAACTTTTTTTACCAAATTGTTTTACTTTATAGCTGTATATACACTAAAACAATTTAAAAGAGCTTACAATGAAAAAAATATTTTTGCTGGCAATATCTTTACCTTTTTTGGTTTGTGCGGGCCTTGCCGATTCAGTACAAGAGGCGGGCGAAAATGTGGTGGACGCTGCGCGTTCACTGGTGACACCGGACCATGAAAATTATTGGTTGAATAATATTCGGACATTTAGAACATATCCGATTGTGTATTATCAGCAACATGCTGAGGCAAAGTCTGCTGAGGTTGAAAATAATGTGCAACATGCACGAGAATATCCGCTTAATGTGGTGATTTCTGCAAATGTCGGGCAAGTTATGGTCAGCGATGAAGTTTATACCGTGAGAACGGCAAATTTGGGTGAACACTATGAAATTGCCGATGATGGTAAAGTTTATAATTCAAGCAGTGAAATTAACCTTACCAAAGGGCAGGTGATAACGCCGATTGGTGAAGTTAAAATTGATGGTCACTATTATATTGTGTTTGAGCCGGAACGTGATGGACGGATGTTATTAGCTGATGAAAAAGGGCAGATTTTGCATAATATCGGGCGTTATTATCGTGGTGAATTTTTGTTGTCACGTGATTTAGCTTCCGTTATGCCGAAAGATCTTAGTGTTGTTAAAACATCTGCGACTAAGCAAGAAGTATCTCCTTTAGAGGTGCAATTTGAGATAAAATATGATGGCACCGAGGACGGTTTACTTAGATTTACCTATGTGGATTACAGTAATGGTCGGCGCGAAACACAATTATCTTTTTCGTCTGATCAGCAATATTTAGATATTAACGGCAAGCATATTCAAGTGATTAGTGCAGCAGAAGACTATATTGAATATATGCTGCGTAATTAAAAGTAATGACATTACTCTTTAGCAGATGTTTCATTGTCTGCGGGTTGCTCACTTTTAGGCATAAAGGCGGCTAATTCATCGTCTGATAGTTCGATTTTAACATCATTGAGTAAAACGTAACCGCTAACGGGCTTACCGTTTTCGTAGGTAATTTCGGCTGTTTGTTCGGCTTTGCTATCATAAACTTTTTGCGTGCCGTCAATAATACCTTGTTTATAATTCATTTCATTATGAACAGTGCCATCTGGATAGTATTGTAAGATAGTTCCATCCATTTGTCCGTCTTTAAATGTGCCTTGATAAACCAAATTGCCTTCTTCATCATAAAATTTACCAAGGCCATTAGGGAGCCCGTTTTGGCTGTATACTTCCATACGCAGGTTGCCGTTTTGATAATAGGTGCGGTAAAGACCGTTGATGGGCTTTTCGTTGATGTTATAAACCACTCCATTAATAACATTGGTATTATTTTCATTATATATTTCTGAACGATCCGATTCGCCGCAAGATACAGCAAAAAGCAATGATAATACCATAAAATGACTGATTTTCATCAATTTTTCCTCCCCAATTATGAGGTTATACTATAAAATTTGCATTATCTTGTCAAATAGGAAAGAAAATGGCACACAATTTATCAAAAAATAGCCGCAAAGCCGCTATTTTTCACATTTTTATGCTTTTTTTATTTGACATTTGCTAAAATATTATATTAGATAAGCGCTGAGAAGTGATTTCTCGAATGACAATATAATCTATAAAGGATAATAAAATGAATAAAAGTGAATTAATTGATAGCATTGCTCAAAATTCTGGTTTAACGAAAACAGATTCAGCTAAGGCTTTAGACGCTTTCATTAACTCTGTTTCAACAGCTTTGAAATCTGGTAGTGATGTTCGTTTGGTTGGTTTTGGTACTTTTGCTACTTCAAAGAGAGCAGCAACAACAGCTATCAATCCGCGCACACGTCAAACTGTTAAAGTTCCGGCTCGCAACGTTGCTAAATTTAAAGCTGGTAAAACTTTACAAGCTGTTGTTAACAGCAAATAAGAATTAAAACTCTGATATAGAGTTATTCAAAGGCTTTTTCTTAAGTGCTTTGGGCATAGAGAGAAAGCCTTTTTAATTTTTTAAATTTTTGTTGGCTGATTATTTTCTTAATTTAAAAGATTAAGAATTTCCGTTGTTGCAGCATAATCTGCAACACTTTTACCCTCATTATCATGCGCAGTTGTATCGGCACCGTGCGCCATAAGCAATTTAATAACCTCAATATTTTGATTGAGAGCAACCGCATACATCAGCGCAGTCCGTCCTTTGTTATCGGTTGCACTTACATCGGCACCATATTGCAAGAGCATTTTCATAATGATGGCCGAGGCATCGGTTCGGCAAATATTCATCAATAAAGTTCGGCCTTTTTTATCGCGTGCGTTGATATCGTGGATAGATACATTATCTTCGGTATGTATATTTCTTTGAGTACCGCCGAATGCAGATAAGGCTTGTTGGGCGAATTTTGCTAAGTCAATATTGGCGCCATTGGTTTCGGTATTTCCAAGCAGGTTCAATATACCATCCAAACCGTTATTTGCCATATTTTCGGTCGTTGGTGATAAATTTTGCGGCACGAAGGAATTTCCCATATTTTGCAGAGCATAACTTAGTGCTTTTTGTGTTAATTCTTGACGATGTTGATAGGCATAATATGCCCCACCGGCAAGTGCGACGGCTAATATTAACATCAGAATTCCTAAAAGAATCAGTAATTTTCTCAACATTTTTTCCTCTATTTTAAATAGTTTAAGGCATCTAATGCGCCTTGTAAAATATAAGCAGCGGCAGATGCATCTAACACTTTTTGCCGTTTTTGTCGCGATAAATCGACCTCTTTAATTAAAAAATTTTCCATCGCTGATGATGATAAGCGTTCATCCCAAAAGACATAAGGCAGGTCAATTTCTTGGGCTAATTTGGTTGCAAAAGCGCGTACTTCTTGGGCAATATTGCCCTCACTGCCGTTCATTTGTAACGGTAAGCCATAGACAATGCCACCAATTTCTTTCTCAGTAATAATCTGTTGCAGTTGGATAACATCTTTTTCCCATGTGGTCCGGTAGATAATTTTGTGGGCGGTGGCAATGGAACGCAACACATCGGAAACCGCAATCCCCATGCGCTTACTGCCATAGTCAATTCCGAGTAGGGCTTTATAGGTTGGGAGAATAGATTTAAATTCGGCTAGTTCCATATTTTCTCCGTTATGATTTAGGCTGTTTTTTGCCATTTGATACGGCATTGCGCCAATTCGATTCCGGTGCTTTTATCGGTGATAAAATGATGACTTTCATGGTTTTTCATCTGAGTTTTAACCGCCACCGTTTCACCATAAAAAGTTTCTTTCTTAAAGCATATTTCGATTTCTTGCGGTAGATGCTCAAAACGGTAGCTTTCATCAATGCTTTCGCTAGCCCACAGGGCATAAACGGCATTATTAACGTGTTTGTTGACGTCAATATCATCGAAGCGGACGCGATATTCGTAGGCGGAACAATTTTCCGGCGGCGTGAGCGGTTTCATAAAATCAGCGGCAATTACTTGTTCGTGCAAAGTTTCGTAGCCGGAAAAATATTTTTCAATAGCAACCGGTCGGCGGCGCTCTAAATCAATCAGTACCCATTGACTGGTAGCCTTGATAATGGGATTTTGCATTTCATCAAAAATTACAAAATTGCGAATCGCGCTACATAGCTTAGAATCATCCGGCCATGTTTCAATGGTGAATTTTTCTTGCAGTTTAGGAAAACGCACAATTTGCAGTAAATAATTCGAACCTACCCAAGAAAGATTATGTTGTCGGCAAGCATCTAATCCGACACCCAGAGCATCAGCATTTTCGAGAGCAATGTCTTGCATAATATTCATTAAGCAGAGCAAACGCAAAAAGCCATGACAATCGACTTCATGGCTTTTAACAACATATTGTTTGGTATATTTGGAAGCGCGCATTTCTTAGAAAAGTTCCATGTTACGCGTTAAACCTGCTACCCGATAAGAGGCAAAGCGATTTTCCAAACGTTTGGTATAGATTTCGCCTTCTCTAGCATTACCGGAGTGATAACGCTTAGCAGCTTTCTTCCAATCACGACCATTGGCAGAATAAAGTGCGCGTAAATATTTAGCGCTGTATTTGACATTCTGCAGTGGATCAAGCATATCTTCCAAAGAACCGAACTCTTTGCCGTGATATTTTAAATTGATTTGCATGCAACCGACATCAATGCTTTTAGCTTTTTGGGCTTGTGCTTCTTTAATGGCGGCAATTGCTTCTTCCTTAGAAGAATAGTAGCGTCCGCGCCCATTAACATTAACCGTCCATGGCCATGCAACATAACGATTTTGCAAATGATCCCACTTACCGCTTTCAACCACGGCAATGGTTTGCAATAAATCAAAACTGACTCCGTATTCAAGGCCGGCTTGCTTGGCGGCTGCTGAACAAACAGAACTATCATGAAGTTGCTGTTTTACCGGAAGTACATCAGTGTCTTCATTAGCGTAAATAGCATTACTGAATAAAACCATTACACTGATTAGTACAATAAAAAATTTACTAAACACGAGATGTGTCACCTTTTCTAACTGTTTAAGCGGCATTCAGCATCCCATCTTTTAAGAATTTCAACCGAACTTTACAGCCTTAACGGCCGGCGTTTCAAACAGTGATCGTTATCTTAACTGTTTTTTAAAGTTAATTTAACGAATTGTTAACATTCTTGAGTCATATAGCATCTATTTTTAGAAAAATCCAGTAAAAATATACTTTTTATTAACTTTTCTCTCTTTTCTTAAATTAAGTATTTGATTTTTTGTTATTTTAATATTTGCGATCAATAATATAACGAGCTAATTTATGCAATTTTTCCGCTTTTATTCCAAAAATTTCTAGTTCTGATTGAGCTTCGGCAATCAATTGCTGAGCCAACTTTCGCGCCGGTTCAACGCCATAATAGCTGACATAGGTAAACTTGCTTTGCGAATCGTCTTTATGTAATGTTTTACCGACCAACTTTTGATCGCCCTCGCGGTCTAAAATGTCATCGGCGATTTGAAAAGCCTGACCGATTTTACGGGAATAAGTTACCAGATGTTGGCGAACATCCAGCGGGGCTTTGCCCAGAACAGCACCGGCTTCGCAAGCGTAGCGCAACAAGCGTCCGGTTTTCATTTCTTCGAGGCGAGTGATAACATTTTCATCGGTTTGCGGATTACCGCTGGGAACAGCATATAAATCAAGAGTTTGACCGGCGACCATGCCGGTGAAAGCGCCGGCGGCGTTGGCTAAAAGTTGTAGCAGAGTGAGCCGAATTGCCGGTTGAATTTCTTGAGCACTTGCTAAAAATTCAAAGGCATAGGTTTGTAAGCCATCGCCGGCTAAAATAGCGGTGGCTTCATCAAATTGTTTATGGCAGGTTGGTTTGCCGCGACGTAAATCATCATTATCCATGGCCGGTAAATCATCGTGGATTAGAGAGTAGGAATGGAGCATTTCGAGTGAGGCGGCGGCCGGAAAGCTTATATTATGCGGAATATCAAACAAACCGGCACATTCGCACAAAAGAAACGGACGCAGACGTTTACCGCCATTCATAACGGCATATTGCATTGCCGCAACCGTGCGTTGTTCGGCGCCTTCGGGAAGTGGAAAGCATGTTTCTAAGTAAGCATTAAATTCTTGGCAGAAATTTTTTAACACCTCGGCAATTTCCATTTGCTTATTCCTCGTCGGTTGCAAAAAGTTCACCGGATACCGTACCGTCAGCGGCGACGTTGATTTTTTCAATCTTTAATTGAGCGGCTTTTAGTTTGTCTTGGCAAATTTTTTTCAATGCGGTTGCTCTTTCGTAAACCTCTACGGCATCATCGAGTTTTATTTTGCCGCTTTCCAATTCGCGGACTAGATTTTCGAGTTGGGCCAAGGCATCTTCAAAGGAAATTTTTTGTAAGTTAATTTCTTTCATCATTTTTCTCCTTAATGGTAAATTAGCGCTTTGTGTGATTTTGACAACGACATTTTGCGAGTTATTAAACTATTTATTATTTTGATTTAGGCTTTTGACCTATGTTTATAAGCGCTAAAAAGTGTTATATTTAATAGTGTCTATGATGTTTTTTCATAGTTTTATTCCTGATACTTGTTGGACCTGCAGGCGGATGTGTTTGCAGGTCTTGACGTTTATAAAAAATTGTTATATATTGCCGACAGTTGGTGATAGTAAGGTAGAAAGAATGGCCAAAATAGTTTGGAAAGCAGGAACAATGTTAGCACCGGTGCCGCCGGCGCTGATTTCGTGCGGAACTATGCAGAAGCCGAATGTGATGACCGCAGCCTGGACGGGAATTGTTTGTTCCGAGCCGGCGATGGTGTATGTTTCGATTAGGCCGGAGCGCTATAGCTATGATATTATTAAAAAGAGCGGTGAATTTGTGATTAACGTGCCGACCGTTAAGTTAGCCAAAGCGGTTGATTGGTGTGGGGTGAAAAGCGGGCGCGAGATTGATAAATTTCGGCAAGCAAAGCTGACGGCCTTATCGTGTACTAAAGTAAAAGCGCCGCAAATTGCCGAATCTCCGATTTCATTAGAATGTCAGGTGCGGGCGGTTTATCCGCTGGGTTCGCATGATATGTTTTTGGCCGAAGTTTTGGCTGTTCATATTGATGATACTTTGTTGGGGGCTGATGGCGCACTTAAGTTAGATAAAGCCGGTTTGCTGGCGTATGCTCACGGTTTTTATTATGGTTTAGGTAAAAAAATCGGCAAATACGGTTGGTCGGTTGAGAAGAAATCGACCAGATACAAGAGGATTATGAAAAAACGGGCGCAGGAAAAACATGGATAAAAAGCAACTGAATATTAAAATAAACTATAAAGATATTAAAGTTTTCAGTACCTATAATGCTGAACATGTTGAATTTCCGCTTATCTTATCGGTGCCGCACGGGGGGCAATATTTTCCACCGCAATTTTTGCAAAATGTGCAGAGTGATGTGAATACGTTGCGGCATAATGAGGATTTATTTGTTGATGAACTGTTACAAGATGCCGTTGATGCCGGCATACCGATGCTGAAAATGGAAGTAGCACGTTCGTTTGTTGATGTTAATCGCAACAAATTGGAATTAGATCCGGCCATGTATTTCAATTATCCGCAAGAACAGGAAATGTTGTTTGATAAGCATTGTCGCGCCGGCTTGGGGGTTATTCATCGCATCAATTATAAGCGTGAGAATTTATACAACGGCTTGCTTGATTATGATGAAGTACAGAACCGTCTGCGTTATATTTATGATGTGTATCATCAACAATTGCAGAAGATGATAGAGGCGGTTTTGAAAAAATTCGGTTTTTGTTTGGTGTTGGATTGTCATTCGATGCCGTCAAAAATTTGCTCAATTATTGACGATCGTTCGGGAATTGATATTTGTTTGGGTAATTTATTTTCACAGAGTTGTCCGCAAGATATGAGTGATTTTTTGGCCGGTCAATTTTGGAGCAAAAATTATAATGTTGAATTTAATTGCCCATATTCCGGTGCTTTTATTACCTTTAATTATTGTCAGCCGCGGCAAAAAACTTATACCTTGCAATTGGAAATAAATCGCGGTTTGTATGCTGATGAGGACAGACTTGCAAAAGGTGAAAATTTTGCAGCGGTTGCTGCCGATGTGAGTGAAAGCGTTGTGGCTTTAGCCGATAATCTTTTGCGTCGTTAATAATCGATATTTTAGTTGGTCAAAAATAATTTTTGTTGATTTTTTTTAAAAAAAATGATATAATACAGTCGATGTATTAAGGATGTGCAGATGAAATTAACGGAAAAAATCAAAACATACGGGCTGTTGCTTTTAATGGCTTTAAGTGGCAAGAGTGCCAGTGCTCAAGCATTTACCGCGGCAGAAGACGATTCTACGAAAGTTGAAACCCGTATTCCTAATATTGTATCTTTGGTGAGTCATCGTGTGCATAATAAATTTGCCGATGTGCCGTCGGCGATAGGCAAAGATACGGCTGTTGCCGTACCGATTATTAATGTGGCGCAATATCTTAAAGACGGTTCGGTGGAAGTAAAATTGGTTCATCCGCACAATATTTGTGCGCCCAATATTGATGATGCAATGCGTTATATTGAATGTTTGCGCAGTAAA
>ONQU01000143.1 GCA_900320035.1 uncultured Rhodospirillaceae bacterium
CGGTTGTGGTTGTGGGTGACCAAAAAGGCCGTATCGGTTTTGGTACGGGTAAAGCTGCTGAAGTTCCTGAAGCAGTCGTTAAGGCAACAAACGAAGCTAAAAAGAACATTATCCGCATTCCGTTGCGCGAAGGTAGAACTTTACACCATGATATTGCCGGTCGTTTCGGCGCCGGTAAAGTGGTGTTAAGAACCGCACCTGCCGGTACCGGTGTGATTGCCGGCGGCCCGATGCGTGCCGTGTTTGAAGTTTTAGGCGTGCAAGATGTGGTGGCTAAGTCTTTAGGCTCTAACAACCCGTATAACATGATCAAAGCTACTTTTGCAGCTTTAACGGCAATTAATTCGCCGCGTATGATTGCTGCAAAACGTGGTAAGAAAGTTGGTGACATTGTCAGCCGTCGTGAATATGCAACCATGGCTAATAAAGAAACCAAGGAAGAGGAGGCGTAAAAATGGCTAATAAAAAGACTATTAAAGTTACCAGAACGGGTAGCACAATCGGTCGTCCGGCCATTCAAGAAAAGAACTTGCGCGGTTTGGGATTGACCAAGACCGGTCGTAAGGTTGAACTTGAAGATACGCCGGCTATACGCGGGATGATTAAGAAAGTGGCTCACTTAGTTCGCGTAGAAGAATAACAAGAGATTGTGCAGAAAGACTGTCATACTTGTAAATTTTCTTCTTGTGTACCTCTTTTGTACACGGCGGCGAAAATTCACGGCGTAGCACAGTCTTTCTTCCCAATCGTGAAGTTTTCTAAAGACTAGTGACACAATAATAAAAGGAAAAAGAAAATGAAACTTAACGAATTAAAAGACAACGAAGGAGCGACGAAAAATCGTAAGCGTGTCGGTCGTGGTATCGGTTCCGGTAAAGGTAAGACCTGCGGTTTAGGTCACAAAGGTCAGAAGGCACGCAGCGGTGGCGCTAAGATGGGCTTTGAAGGTGGTCAAATGCCGATTTATCGTCAATTACCGAAGCACGGTTTTAAAAATCCGTTTGCTAAGACGTTCGCTGTTATCAATTTGGATACCATTCAAAAGGCAATTGATGCTGGAAAATTAGATGCCAAAGCCATTACGGTGGAAACGTTGCTTTCTTCGAATATTATTTCGAAGAAGTTAGACGGTATTCGTTTGCTGGCGCGCGGCGCTTTAACCAGCAGCATTAACATCACGGTTAATTCTGCTTCGAAGTCAGCTGTGGAAGCGGTTGAAAAAGCCGGCGGTAAAGTAAATATTGCCTAACGCTTCAATCAGAGCAAAAGCTTTAGAACGGTCAAAATTTATGTACGATTATTGTACAGCTAGGTTTTGACCGTTTTTTTAGCTCTAGATAAACTTTTCTTCTTGTAGCGCTGTTAGAAAAAAAAAGGCATTACTAAAATTGCGAGATGAAAAAGGTGTAATTACCTTTCGTTTTTTTTGTGTTTTTCTACTTATTTTTCTTTCAAGACATTAAGATAAATATAGGCAGCTTTGCCATTGATAACTGTTTGGCAGCGGTCTTTGGTGATTTTATGACAAGAGATTTCCGTACCTTTTGTTAGTTGTCCTAAAATTTTTCCGTTTTTATTGCGATAGTTGACCATTTGAGGTACAACAAAATGTACAGATGTCGCTTTTGTCGGTTGCCGATAGTATAAGAAAACAGAGCTGATGGCAATCAGTAAGATCAATAGCAAAATAATGATTTTTTCGCTTGTTGTCATGTGCCAGTTGGAAAAGTTATTTTTCCTTTCCAACGCCGCTGATTTTTCGCTTAAAATATTCCAAGAATTAACAATTGTCTCTTGGCGCAAGCGTTCGATTTCCGCTTTGGCTTCACTGATGAGATTAAATTTTTCCGGCTGAATTCGCCCGTTAATTTTAATGTAATACATCGTTTCCTCATTCTTCGGCCTAGGTATAACACATTTTTTCTAAAATACAACGCATTTTTTAATTAAACATAAAGGGTATTTTGAGGTGGGTATATCTTGTAAATATTTATTTTCATCTCTAAAAATAAAGCTATAATTTGCGGTATGAAAATATTAAACAAATATATTTTTAAACAGGTTTTTATCGGTTTTGTACTTGTCTCAAGTTCGCTTTTAGCAATGTTGTGGCTTACTCAATCATTGCGCTTTGTGGAAATGGTGACAAGACAAGGTTTGCCGGTTTATCTGTTTGCTGAAATGACATCGCTTTTAATGCCCCGCATTTTTAATGTGTTGTCACCGATTGCCGCGTTTGTGTCGGTACTCTTTGTATATAATCGTCTGATTGTTGATCGTGAGTTGGCAGCCATGCAATCGGCCGGAATTAGTCCTTGGCAATGTGCGCAAGGTGCGTTTTGGTTGGGTGTTATTCTGACGTTGTTTAATATTTATGTGATGAATTGGGGAATTCCGAATGCCGAGCGTAATTTCCGTGAATTAGAGTGGCAGGTTAAAAATAATTTGAATCAAATGATGTTTCGCGAAGGTGAATTTACGGCACTCAGAAATGGTATTACAGTGTTTATTGATAAACACGAAAATGATGGTTCTATCAGTGGTATTTTTGTTAGTGATGAAAGTAAGCCTAATGTTAAGGTGACGTTGACGGCAGAGAAAGGTCGCCTGATTGAAACTGAAGAAGGCCCGCGGATTTTATTTATAAACGGTGTGCGCCAAGAGGTTAATAAAGAAACATTCAAATTTAATACATTGGTGTTTTCTCGTTATTCGGCTGATTTTAATAATGTTGACAGCAGCCGTAAAAAAGACGCATCGGTGCGAGAAAAGAATTTTTGGGAGTTGATTCATTCCAGTGAAGATGAGGGATTATCTCCGCAAGATGTGCGTAAAAATATTGTTGAAGGACATCGCCGTATTTTGGCGCCGATTTATAATTTGATATTCGCACTGCTCGCTTGTGTTGGTTTGTTGGTTAGTCTGTTTAATCGGCGCGGGCAGGTTAAAATTATTGCCGTTGAAGTTATGTTAATGACGCTGATAAGCGGTGGTGAGTTGGCGGTAACGAATTTAGCCGGGCGTTCACTCTACTGGTTGCCGGTATTGTATTTAAACTGTTTTATTCCGTTGCTGGTGTGTCTGTATTTATTATGGTTTTATAATCCGTTTTATTTTCATCGGCATTATCGAAAAGGATTGGTTAATCATGAAGGTTAAAGTTAGAAAAATTACGGTGTTGGCTATTGTTGCGCTTTTTTTAGCCGAGCAACAGGCGTGGAGTGTTACAGAGGCAGGTCAGAAGCAACAAAAAGAAGAACATCATACCGGTGGTAGTCTTTATATGACCAATAATATCGTTAATTTTGGGGTTACGGCCGACGAAACCGCCAATGATGTCGAAGAAATTCATTTCAGCGCCGATGAACTGCAAAATGATGATAATGCCGATTTAATTACAGCTATCGGTAACGTTGAAGTTGAGTATAATCAAATGCATCTGCAAGCTGACCGATTAACTTATAACCAAAATACAGATGTTATTACCGCAGAAGGTAATGTGCGTTTGTTGGCTTCCGATGGATCCATTGTTTATAGTGATAAAGTAGCACTTTCCGATAAAATGAGCGTTGGTGAAATGTATAAAATCAAGGCTTTGTTGCGTGATAAATCGCATGTGGAGGCAAGTCGTTTTCGCAAAAAAGACAATGAAACCAAAGTGATGTATGATGCGGTTTATACAGCGTGTGATATATGCGAAGGCAAAAGCCCACTGTGGACAGTTAAAGCGCGCAAAGTTCAGCATAACGAAAAAACTCAAGACATGAATTATACCGATGCAGTGGTGCGGATTAAAGATGTGCCGGTTTTTTATACGCCGTTTTTAACCCATCCGGATCCGACGGTTAAGCGTCGTTCCGGCTTGTTACCACCGAGCTTGGGTAGTTCAAACTATTTGGACAGCTATGTTCAACCACGCTATTTTTGGGCGGTCGATGATCAGACCAATGTTGTATTTGCACCGATTTTTTCGAGTAATAAAAATCCGGTGTTAGGTGGTTCGTATGAACATTATTTTTATAATGCCTATACCAATATCACCGGTAGTTGGCTTCGTGATGACGGTAAGACACGGAAAAAGAATCGCGGTAATTTATTTGCCAGCGGACGCTATGATATCAATGACTTATGGCGGATGACGTATGATTTACAATATGTTTCCGATTATATTTATTTGAAAGACTTGAATTTGCCAAACGATGATGATGCGTGGCTTAATTCACATGTTCAATTTGAGCGTTTTTCAGGGCGTAACTATGCCTCCATTGAAGCCTTTTACTATAAAATGCTCAGTTATGATTTACGTAATCGTAATGCTTCGCAATATCACCGTATCAATGAGCAGAAACCGCTGGTTGCGCCATTGATTGATGTGGAAGTTTATTCAGATCCAAGCGACATCGGTTCATATTTTAAGACGCAGTTAAATTCGGCTTCGGTTTATCATCACAATGGAGAAGAAACGCAACGTTTAACCTCAATTAACGCATGGGAATTGCCGATGACAACGCGTTTTGGAGAAAAATATCGCTTTGTGGCATCATTAAAATCCGATATTTATTATATTAATGACTATCGTTATAATAACAACGATACATACACCGGTACTACGGCACGTTTCTTTCCGCAGGCAGGTGTGGAATGGCGTTTGCCATTTGTGCGAGCAACTGAAGATTCACGTCAGATTTTAGAACCAGTGGTGGTCGCCGTTGTAGCACCGGATGGGGGAAATCAAGTTGATAAAATTCCTAACGAAGATAGTGCTGATGTTTATTTCGATGACACTAACGTTTTGGACTTAGACCGTTATGCCGGTTATGACCGCAATGATACCGGTAGTCGTGTCAGCTATGGTTTACGTTGGAGTACCTACGGCAATATTATCGGTCGCACATCGTCGTTTATCGCTCAAAGTTTTGAGCGTAAGCGCAATTCCAATTTTATTGAAAGTTTGGATGAAGATAATAATTCTCATTTTAGCGATTATGTGGGGCGTATCAATGCACAGCCGCATGAATATTTAGACTTGAATTATCGTTTTCGTTTGGATAAAAAGAATCTCAATGCCAAGTATAGTGAATTAGGCGTTGGGGTAGGACCGTCTTTCTTGCGCGGCTATGCTTCATATATCTTTTTGCGAGGTAATACCTATTATAACGATTTATATTCGGAGCGTAAAGAATTATATACATCATTGAGTTCGGAAGTTTCGCAATTTTGGCGCGTTTCAATTTATAATTTGCGCGATCTGACAGATCATAGTCGCGGCAATTTGGAACATGGTGGGAGTATCATTTATGAAGATGAATGCTTTAAATGGGAAACAACCGTGCGTAAATGTAACAGCAGTAACCCTGATTTGAAGAACAGTTATGAATTTGGTACAACGTTTTATCTGAAAACTATCGGAAGTTTCGGACGTTAAACAGTAAAGGAGAAAACATGAAAAAATATGTATTGTTGATGAGTATTATTTGTTTATGGAGTGTTTCATCGTCGGCTGAAGAAATTAATTTAAAAGAATTGGATAGTTATTCGCGTACATCTGCGCCGAACTCAAATTCTCTGATGTTTAAGCAAAATGCTGATCAATATAAGCAATTGTCGCCGGCGGAAAAAGCAGAAATTGAAAGACAACGAGAGGCAGCTCGCAAACAGGCAGAGGAATATCGGCGGCAGCAGGAAATATATATGCGTCGGCAAGCTCAAATAGAGGCCGAACGTCGTGCGGCAGAAGAAGCTGAACGTCAACGTTTAGAGGCCTTAAAGCCGATTACATTGTATGGTGGAAAATTGAAAATTTATGCTCTGGTGAATGGAGAAGTGATTACCAGCAGCGAAATGCAAAGCCGGATTAATGCTTTTATTGTGGCGACGAGCATTCCGTATAATGCACAAACCAAAAATATGATCATGCAAAAAGTTTTGCAAGCGGCGATTGATGAAAAATTAAAAATACAAGAAGCTAAGAAAAATGGCATTCAAGTATCACAAAAGGAAATTGCCTCCGCAATATCCGGTTTTGAAAAAGCTAATAACATACCGGCCGGTCAACTCAAACATTTGTTGGCGGAATCAAAGGTGAGTTTGAAAGTTTGGTCAACCCAAATTGAAGCTGATATTGCATGGCAAAAGCTGATGCGTAAAAAAGCTTTGAGTGTGGCTTATGTGAGTGAAAGTGAAATTACCCAAGCTATTGATGATGTGCGTAAGGATATGACGGTTAAAAAATATATGGTATCGGAAATTGTGATTAACAAAAAAGATGCTAAAGATATTTACCAATTGGCGGAAGTGTTGCGTCAAGACCCACGCTTTTCGCTTTATGCTATGCAATTTTCGCAGAGTCCGAGTGCGGCAAATGGCGGTAGCTTGGGCTGGGTGGCTAAAGGACGCTTGCCGGCAACATTGGAAAAGGCATTTGCTTCGTTAAAAGAAGGAGAGGTTTCTAATCCGGTTTTGTATGGCAATGACTACTATATTTTCAAATTAGAAAAGATTTTTCATCCCGATTTAGATAAGGATGCTAAATTGTCACGTGATGGTGTTCGTAAGTTTTTGCAAAATAAAAAGCTAGAAGACTATTCGATAAAATATATTAAAGATTTGCGCAATAGGGCATTGATTGAGAAAAAATTGTAATGAACGAATTACCGAGTTTGAAAGAAACGGTTGAATTATACGGCTTACTGGCGAAGAAGTCGTTAGGGCAGAATTTTTTGCTGGATAGAAATATCACCGATAAAATCGTGCGTACATCATTAGCGGCGCAAGGGAAGGCTGATTTTAAAAATGAAATTGTTTACGAAGTCGGACCGGGGCCGGGCGGCTTGACGCGAGCGATTTTACAGACCGAGCCGCAAAGGTTAACGGTGATAGAAATGGACGAGCGGTGCATTCAGATTATGCGTGATATTCAAGCGGTGGTGGGCGATAGATTGCAGATTATTGAGGGTGATGCGCTGAAGTTTGATTTTACGCAAGCAGAAAAATTTCCTAAAAACATCGTCAGTAATTTGCCATACAATATTTCGGTTCCATTGTTAATCGGTTGGCTCAAAAATATGCCACAGTTCAGTAGTTTGACGCTGATGTTTCAAAAGGAAGTGGCTGAACGGATTATGGCGGCACCGAATAACAAAAATTATGGGCGAATTTCGGTTTTGGCGCAGTTGGTGAGTAAAATTAAGCCTCTCATGAACCTTAATCCGAATTGTTTTGTGCCGGCACCGAAAATATGGTCAACAGTACTGTTATTTCAGCCTTTAGAACGCATAATTGATCCGGCGGTTTTGACGCAAGTGGAAAAAATTACGGAGCTGGCATTTGGACAACGGCGTAAAATGGTGCGGCAGAGTTTAAAAAGTCTGCCGAATTTGGAAATGATGTGCCAAGCGGCGGAGATTGATTTAACCAGCCGTGCTGAAAATATTACGCCGGAACAGTATTTATTGTTAGCACAGCAGATGATATAATATTTTTCCTGTTTAAAAATAGGAAAAACAGAATTTTAAAATATGGTTTAACTCATTGATTCTAAGTCAAAAAGTGGCAAATGTTTCACGTGAAACATTTTTAATTTGAAGATCTCTGGACGCGCGCGGGTTTTCAACCCTCGGCGAGGGATGACAATATAACAACCGCCGACAAATATGTCGGCGGTTGTTAATTTTAGTTTGCACAGAATTAATAATTTTCTGCGCGCAATTCAAAATAGCTTTGGGCATGTGCGCAAACCGGACAAGCGGCCGGCGCATTGGTGCCGACGATGATGTGTCCGCAGTTGCGGCATTCCCAAACCTTAACGGTTGAACGGGCAAAAACTTCTTTGTTTTCAACGTTTTTCAACAGTGCACGATAGCGTTCTTCGTGCGATTTTTCAATGGCGGCAACACCGCGGAATTTAGCGGCTAAGGCCGAAAAACCTTCTGCTTCAGCTGTTTTTGCAAAGTTTTCATACATATCCGTCCATTCATAATTTTCACCGGCGGCTGCAGCGCTTAAATTAGCGGCCGTATCGCCCAATTCACCCAATTCTTTGAACCACAATTCTGCGTGTTCCTTTTCATTAGCGGCGGTTTTGGTGAAAATTTCCGAGATTTGTTCAAAGCCTTCTTTTTTAGCCACGCTGGCAAAATAAGTATATTTATTGCGGGCTTGACTTTCGCCGGCAAAAGCCGTCCATAAATTTTTTTCGGTTTGAGTACCTTGATATTTATTACTCATATTTTAGTTCCTTTACGTAAAAGTTAATGTTGTTTGATATTCTATTTTTACACTGGATAAAATAGCTTGGCAAGCAGATTGTGATATTTACGCGAAGAAAATATTTTTAATTTGAAGATCCCTTGACGCACTCGGGTTTTAAACCCTCGGCGAGGGATGACATTGTAGAAAAACGAAGGATGACATTATTATTTAATTCGAAGATCCCTTGACGCACTCGGGTTTTAACCCCTCGGCGAGGGATGACATTATAGAAAAACGAAGGATGACATTATTATTTAATTCGAAGATCCCTTGACGCACTCGGGTTTTAACCCC
>ONQU01000140.1 GCA_900320035.1 uncultured Rhodospirillaceae bacterium
AACTAAGCCGACGCAACATTCGGTGAAAAAATTGCAGGAATATGGTATTCAGCCGGATATGATTCTGTGTCGTTCACAAATGGCAATTCCGGAAAATGAAAAGCGTAAGCTGGCATTATTTTGCAATATTAGAGAAGAAAATGTGATTACCGCGCTTGATGCGGCAAGCATTTATCAGGTGCCGTTGACTTATTCCGCAGAGGGAATGGACCGACAGGTGTGCAAGCATTTTAATCTGCCTTATGAAAAGCCGACTGATTTAAGCCATTGGCAACAAATTGTTGATGTTTTACGGCATCCGGAAGGTGAAGTGCGGATTGCCGTTGTGGGTAAATATATGATGCTTTTAGAGGCCTATAAATCTTTGCACGAAGCATTGGTGCATGGCGGCATTGCTAATAAATATAAAGTAAAAATCAAATGGGTGGATTCGGAAACTTTGGAATCGCAACCGGCGGAAGATATTTTAAATGATGTCAGCGCTATTTTGGTACCGGGCGGTTTTGGTTTACGTGGCACGCAAGGTATGATTAACGCCATTAAATATGCGCGTGAAAATAAGGTGCCGTTTTTAGGTATTTGTTTTGGTATGCAAATGGCGGTCATTGAAACCATGCGCAATTTGTGCGGTATTAAAAATGCCAATACTACTGAACTTGATGAGAATTGCGAACCGGTTATCGGCTTGATGACCGAATGGGATAAAGATGGCGCGAAACAAATTCGCCATAAGGATGGTGATTTGGGCGGGACGATGCGTTTAGGCGCTTATGAATGTGTTTTAAAGCCAAACTCTAAAACGGCACAGATTTACGGTGCGGAGAAAATTTCGGAACGGCATCGTCATCGCTATGAAGTTAATATTAAGTATAAAGATATGCTTCAAAAAGCCGGCATGGCTATTGTCGGAACATCACCGGACGGTAGTTTGCCGGAGATTGTAGAACGACCGGACCATCCGTGGTTTATAGGTGTACAATTTCATCCGGAATTAAAATCACGTCCGTTTGCGCCGGCGCCGCTGTTTGTGGCGTTTGTGAAAGCGGCGATTGATAATTCGCGCTTGGTCTGATGATTGCGCAATAACAGCATGATTCATAATAAAAAATACCGACGTATTTGATATACATCGGTATTTTTTGTAAGTAAAAGCAAAAATCAATTAATTATACGGGATAATGCGTGACGGATTGCCGTTAATCAACAAGCAACGTTGACCGGCGGCAATTAAATTATCCGTTCCTTGAGTTACACTATAAATTTGCCCGCTGTCGGTACGAATGACATATTCATAACCGCTTTGGCTCATCATTTGGTCTTGCGCTAAATTACCGATTAACATACCGGCCGCTGCACCACCGATTGCTCCCAGCGCATGTGAACTGCTGCCGTGACCGATGGTTGAACCGGCAACACCACCGGCAACACCACCCAGCAAAGTACCGGCTGAGTTATCATCGCTGTTTACATTAACACTGCGCACGGAAAGTACCGTACACGGAAAAGCGTTAGCAGCCTGCCGCACGGAAGAATAACTGTAATCATTACTACCGATACGCGGTGCACACGAACCTAAAATCAGCAGTGCCGGTAAAATGTAAAACAAATTTTTCATTAATCGTCTCCTTAAAAAAGTCATCTCAAATTTGTTTTATAATTATATATCTAAAAATTGTTGTCAAGACTAGACATTTGAAAATGTTTGTTATATAGTGCATAAGATTTAAATACGGTAACATATTTTTCAGAGGGTAAAATGTTAAAAAGAACTAAAATTATTGATGTCTTAAATGCCGATCAACCAATGGCCGAAGTGTTAGTTAAGGGCTGGGTTAAAACCAAACGTGATGCAAAAGATTTTTCGTTTATTGAGCTTAATGACGGCTCATGCTTGAAAAATATACAAATTATCGCCAACAACACCCTCAAGAATTATAACGATGTTAAAAAATTAACCACCGGCTCATCAATCGCCGTAACCGGTGCTTTAATCGAATCGGCCGGTGGTAAGCAAAAATTTGAGATTAAAGCCGGAAATATTGAAATTTACGGTATTGCGCCGGAAGATTATCCGTTGCAAAAAAAGGGAATGAGTGATGAGTTTTTACGCACGATTGCTCACTTGCGCCCGCGCACCAATAAATATGGTGCGGCGTTTCGTGTTCGTTCGCGTCTGTCGTATGCTATTCACAACTTTTTTCAAAGCCGAGGTTTTGTGTATGTGCATACACCACTGATTACCGCTTCAGATTGCGAGGGAGCAGGGGAAATGTTTCAAGTGACAACACTCGATTTGAAGAATCCGCCAAAATTACCAAATGGTGAAATTGATTATGGTAAAGATTTCTTTGGCAAAGAAGCCCGTTTAACGGTTTCCGGTCAATTAAACGGCGAAATGTATGCTTGTGCTTTAGGCAACATCTATACTTTTGGCCCGACTTTTCGTGCTGAAAATTCAAATACTCAACGTCACGCGGCCGAATTTTGGATGATTGAGCCGGAAATGGCTTTTGCCGATATTTATGATGATATGGATCTGGCTGAAGATAT
Source organism: uncultured Rhodospirillaceae bacterium (assembly GCA_900320035.1). GTDB lineage: Bacteria > Pseudomonadota > Alphaproteobacteria > RF32 > CAG-239 > RUG410. The sequence goes on from ONQU01000140.1 coordinate 2,551, forward strand.
GGTGCGCTATTTGGTCAAAGATATTATGGAAAATTGCGCCGATGATATTGAACTTTTTGCTAAATTTATTGATCCGACGCTGAAAGATACCTTGCAAAACATCATCGACAACGGTTTTGCTCGCATTACCTATACCGAGGCTATCGAAATTATGCAAAAATCCGGCAAAAAATTTGAATATACACCGGAATACGGTATTGATTTACAAACCGAGCATGAACGCTTCTTAGCAGAAGAACATTTCAAGCGTCCGGTTATTGTACGCGATTATCCAAAAGAAATTAAAGCCTTCTATATGCGCCTAAACGATGATGGTAAAACCGTGGCGGCAATGGATGTTTTAGTGCCAAGAATTGGTGAACTCATCGGGGGCTCACAACGTGAAGAACGCTATGAATTGCTGCAAAAACGCATTGTCGAAAGCGGCATGGATATTGCCAATTATGATTGGTATCTTGATTCGCGTAAATATGGAACCGTACCGCATGCAGGCTTTGGTTTGGGCTTTGAACGGATGATGATGTTGGTCACCGGTATTGCTAATATTCGTGATACTATTCCGTTCCCACGCACCCCTAAATCCATAGGTTTTTAAGGAGTAAGTATGAAAAATTTATCAGCGGTACTGTTTTTTTTAGCGGTCTTTAATCCGATGATAAGTCAGGCTCAAGAAGTTGTTGAGTATGATATAACGAGACCGGCTATTGTGCCGATAAGCGCGGGAGAAGATGATTTATATACCGGTAGCGATATTATACCGCTGACCAAAGAATTGTCTGTTACGGAAAGCGCTCAGGAAAATAGTTCCGATTTAGACGTTATTGAAGATAACGATGTTCCGGAAGAACTTGCTTGTGCTGATGAACGTTTAAAAAAGCAAGTGGAACGCTTTATTTATAAAAACATCAGTAAAAAAGAAACTAATTCGGTGATTGAAAAGCGTAAACGATTGCTTTTGGTGCGCAATATGGCTGATTTTGCCGAGGTTGATGAAGATGATGAAAATTTGAAGAAAAACTTTAATATTGCTGCGACGGTGGCTTACTTAAAAATCAATCAACATCGTAAAATCTATAAAATTTGTCGTAGTGCCCACAATCAGGCCACTAGGGAGTTAGAAAACATTTATGTCGCAATTTACCCTTTTGCCGGCTATTATAAAATTGTGGTGGCAAATTTGGTGCCAACGCCGGAACAAGTCGATGAAGCAACATTCATTTTTAATTGGTAGGTTAGGGTAAATGGCACAAAAAAACGATTTAGTTGTTTTTGAACCTATAAGTAATTTGCCGGCAGTTATTGCCGATGACGGTTTGCATACTTATTTGGAAAAAATCAAACAATTTCCGGTTTTAAGTGAAGAACAAGAAAATAATTTAATACGGCAATTTAAGGAAAAAGGCGATTTACAGGCTGCACAAACGCTGATTACCTCGCACTTGCGTTTAGCGGTTAAAATTGCGCTGACTTATCGCCGCTACGGCTTACCAACGGCAGAT
>ONQU01000139.1 GCA_900320035.1 uncultured Rhodospirillaceae bacterium
AATGTATGTTTTTTTTGCATATGTATTAAGCGCGTATCAATCGTTCACCGCCGCCTCAAATTACTTCTCGGCTGTTGTTTTCTTCGCCGCTACTTTCTTAGCCGTCGCTTTTTTAGCTGTAGTCTTCTTCGCCGCTACTTTCTTAGCCGGTGCTTTTTTAGCGGTAGTTTTCTTCGCCGCTACTTTCTTAGCACTTGTCTTCTTTATTGATTTTTTCTTTTTAATAGCCTTTTTCTTTTTCGGCTTTGGAGCAAGCCTATTTTCAGAAATTGCAACTGCCTTTTCTAAAGCCACTTCATCACACAACCCCAAAGTCATCGGATTCTTCGGTTTCAATTCAGCCATATTACGATATTCACCACTACGAATTTTAGCAATTGTCGGCTTTGTTGTGCCGAGCAATTTAGCAATTTGCGAATCGATAATATTCGGAAACTGTTGCAAAATCCACAAGATTGCTGCCGGTTTTTCACTACGTTGCGTCGGCGAAAGTATTTTTTTGGCTTTTGCATTACGCTCTTTGACATTATTTTCCAAAACATTCGCCACTAAATCAGCATGCGAATCAGCCTCGCAACGATGAATCTCATCCCATGTCAACTGATTGTTGTTAATTGGGCTTAAGCCAACAATATTATAAGCAATATCACCATCGGCAATCGCCTGAATTTCTAATTCGTGAATTTCACAAAACTTCGCAATCTGACGGAATGTTAGAGTTGTATTTTCAACAAGCCAAACCGCCGTGGCCTTCGGCATCAATGGAGCTGTCATATTTCTGTTCCTTTCAATAAAATTTTATACATATGCTCTAGATTAAACACTTGCGAACAAATATACAAGCATATTTTTAACTTTATAAACGCGAAAGGCCTGCTTATAAAGCAGGCGCCTTTCGCAACCTTCACGCAAATTAGTCGTTCTTCAAACCGAAAGCGGCAAACTTGCTGTTAAACTTACCAACTTGGCCGCCGTTATCTACGATACGACGTACACCGGTCCAAGCCGGATGCGACTTCGGGTCAATTTCGAGCAACATCTTGTCGCCGGCTTTACCCCAAGTTGATTTTGTTTTAACTTCCGTTCCATCTGTCATCACATAGGTAATTTCGTGATAATCAGGGTGAATTCCTTTTTTCATCTATCTTCTCCAAATTTTAAACTTGCTGTATTTTTTTGCCTTTATACATTAAGCTTTTTAAATACGCAAGCATTATTTTAAAAAAAATGATATTTTTTCAAAAGATTGTAAATATTATCATTAAAATGCGATGCAAATTGCGTATTATACCAAATAATTTATACAATACTGATAGCTTCAGAACACTCACTCATTCATACACACCTGTATTTCACTCAATCAACACCTTATATAAATCATACCTCATCCGTTCAAGTACGTTTTTATAACTTAACAAAACAGAAAAATAATACTATGCCGTCAAGCAGTGTATTTGTCATTATGTTAAACTAAAATATTTAATTATGCGTAAGGGAATTATTGAAGGCGAGATTGTAAGATTCGCTATGTTAGATGGCGCTGTTGATTTTAGCGTCCGAATGTCTTAGGCGTTTTTAGTTCCATCGGAAACTGTTGTTCGTTGTATTGTGCAACCACCACAGAATAAATCGGATAAATCATCTGAGGAACTGTTCAAAACGGCCAAACGACTTTCGATGGGAGATAAGGTTAAGGTCAAATTTGAACCAAGTGACGGAGAATGGAAAATATCTGCCATTAAATACCTTCCTAATTATGGAATTGAGGCAAGTGAATACTTCTCCATTATAGAAAAATTCATGAACGAGCCGGTCGGCGATGTTTAATTTTTAAAAGCCCCTCGCATTTTTATGCCGGGGCTTTTTTAGTTGAAAATAACCGGAAACAGGCAATGGGATTGGCTTCGTTTCACTTCGCCGCTTCGTCGTCGCTTAGGCTTTTAGTCCTCACCGGCATACTCGCGTCTGCCTATCCTCCTTGTCGGACCCACTTTTTCGTGACTCCTCATCCCGCCACCCCTAATAACACAAAAAAGACCGCCTCCCAGCGACCTCTTGTGTTATTGGAGCGGGCAATGGGATTCCGAGTTTTAGACTCTATAACATACTGTTTTAACTGGAAAATATTGCAAATTTGTCCAAAAATTCCGAA
>ONQU01000136.1 GCA_900320035.1 uncultured Rhodospirillaceae bacterium
AAGGTGATGGGTAAAAAGCAGCGTGAGGAAATTCCACACCAGCGTGAAATGTTCACCGCCGGCGCACTGAAAAACGGCATTGATGCCGAGGTGGCGAAAAGTATTTTCGACCAAATGGAAAAGTTTGCCTCGTATGGTTTTAATAAATCGCACGCCGCCGCTTATTCGCTGATTTCGTATCAAACGGCCTATTTAAAAGCGCATTATCCGGTGGAATTTATGTGTGCAATTATGGATTTTGATATTACCAACACTGATAAAATTGCCTTTTACAGCGATGAAGTGAAAAAAATGGGGTTTAAAGTGTTGCCACCGGATATTAACCATTCTGAAGCGCAGTTTAAAGTGGAAGACGGAAATATTCGTTTTGCACTTGCCGGCGTTAAAGGGGTAGGCGAGGCCAATATGCAAGCCATTGTTGCCGAACGGCAAAAAAATGGCAAATTCAAGGACTTGTCCGATTTTATTCATCGTGTGGATATTAAACAGATTAACCGTAAGCAACTAGAGCAACTGATTAAAGCCGGCGCGTTTGACGGGCTTGATAAAAACCGCCAGAAGTTGTATATCAATATAGATAATATTTTGCGCCATATGGCCGCGGCCAGTGAACTGAAGGTAAGCGCTCAGACTTCGCTCTTTGGCACTGATGAGTTGAACGCGACGGTAAAATTGCAGGAAAAGCCGGATTGGCCGGAGTTAGAGCGTTTACAAAATGAGGCAGAGGCTATTGGCTTTTATTTGTCGGCGCATCCGCTCGATATCTATGCGCAAAGTATGACACGCTTGGGGATTAAACCGTATAGCGAAGTGGTTAAAGGAATTAAGACCGGTGATAAAATTGTGGCTAATCTGGCGGGGTGTTTGCAAAGCTTGCAAAAGAAAATTAGCAAAAGCGGCAAGCCATTTGCGTTTGTCCGGCTTTCAGATACGTCAGCTGCTTATGAAGGGCTGCTGTTTTCGGAAGGCATAAGCAAATATCAGGCAGCTTTGGAAAGCGGTGTGCCGCTTTATGCACAGGTGGTGATTGAAAAGCAAGAAGAAGATAAGCCACCTCGTATGTTGTTCAACAGCATTAAGACGCTGGATACGGCAATTGCCGAAACCTCAAAAGGGTTAGAAATTGCGGTGGAAGATGAGGCGGCGGTAAGGCCAATTTATCAGGCTTTAGTGCGAGAGCATTTTGGGGCTAACAAGGTTTATATTCGTGTATTGTTGCCGGAATGGGAAGTGCGTATTGCTTTACCGAAAAGTTATGCGTTGGATAACGGCGAATTGCTGACTAATCTGCGGGCGATTGCCGGTGTGAGCGAAGTAAAGGAGATTTAGAAATGATGAACTTGCCAAAATATTCTATGCTGGGCATCTTAATTCGCCTTTTTAAGTTGGGAAGATATATTTTTGATTGTTGGCGGCCGACAGCTGTTTATGCCGCGCTTATAACGCTGATAGCACTGATTATGCGCGGCATTGGAACCGAATGTATTGATGCTGATGGTGGTTGGTGTGGCATTATTCTGCAAAATTGGTTTTTTATCCCGCTATTTGTATTAGGTACGGCCCTTTATACCCATTTATTCTTGGCCTTTGCCGTAGATTTTTATGACGAAGTCTTTATGGAACATAAATTTACATTTAAACAACTGTGGCGCCGTAGTAAGGAAAAATGGCATCAGGAATTGTTTTTATTAGGCTACTTTTTAGGTTTTCTGCTTTCATTTGCGTTGGTGCTTAAGTTGTTGATGCAGCCTGCTAATCCGAACTGGCGCATTGAAATGGTTTATTTTTCAATAATATTCGGTCTGTTTGTTTTTATACTGTTTTTAATGCGCATAGCGGCGGCGGTTAGCCGTTATTTATCGACGGGACATAGTGATTGGCGGCAAATTTATAAGCAGACCAGTGGGCGTGCTTATGCCGGCATTATCCTCTTTTTGTTGATTTTAGCGCTGATTTTATTGTGTAGTTTACGGCTCAACATCTGGTTTAACGTTTTATCATCTACCGTACCGCTATTAACGGCTCTGTTTTGCTTTATTAAGATTTTTATGCAATTAATTTTTACGGCGCTAATGTTGACCTTTTATCGCGCTCAAGATGAGCTGTTAAAAGTCGTAAATATCTGAGCCGTCAGCCGGCAGAGATATTGTTTGCTCAGCTGTAGCGCTATCACTAACCGTTCCGAGCTGCCAATAGT
>ONQU01000133.1 GCA_900320035.1 uncultured Rhodospirillaceae bacterium
AATACTTTATCTTATAAATTCTACCGTATAGCTCTTACGCTCATTTTCATTCGCGTGTTGCTCGGTCACTCGTTTTGTAAATTCGCTGCGTGTTGCTTACGCTTCACTTGCTTATTAACAAAACTTCGCCGCTTCTGCCAAAAACAAGCATTTAGGCTTGTTTTTACCCTCGCGCCCAACTGAGCTATACCCCAATATAGCTATTCATATAGCAAATCAAAACTTAAAAATCAAGCAAAAAATTTTAATTCATTAATCTGCCATTTTGGAACGTTTACGTGCTAACGGATCTAAAATCTTTTTGCGCAAACGCAGCGATTTCGGTGTTACTTCCAGCAGTTCATCAGCCTGAATATAAGCCAGTGCTTGTTCCAAACTCAATTTACGCGGCGGAATCAGATCAATCGCTTCATCTTTACCGGCCGCCCGAATGTTGGTCAGCTGCTTTGACTTTGTCGGATTCACATCAATATCATTATATTTATTGTGTTCACCGATAATCATACCGATATAAACTGGACTATTGTGTTCCACAAACATTGGGCCGCGATCTTGCAATTTCCACAATGAATAAGCAATCGCTTGCCCGTCTTCGCTGGAAATCATCACCCCGTTGCGCCGGTCTTCAATTTCACCTTTAAACGGCTCAAAAGCGTAGAAAATGCGGTTCATCACGCCGGTACCACGGGTATCCGTCAAAAATTCCGAGTGATACCCAATCAATCCGCGTGACGGCGCATGGAAAATAAGCCGTACTTTATTACCGGCTTGCGATGGAATCATATCCACCATTTCGGCGCGCCGCTGACCGAGTTTTTCCACCACAGCGCCAGAAAATTCTTCATCAACATCAACCACAACTTCTTCAATCGGCTCCAAAAGTTGCCCGTTTTCATCATGCTTCATAATGACGCGTGGTCGCGAAATAGAAAGCTCAAATCCTTCGCGTCGCATGGTTTCAATTAAAACACCCAACTGCAATTCACCACGACCGGCCACTTCAAAACTGTCGCTGTTGTCGGTGCGGCTGATTTTAAGGGCAATATTGCCTTCTGCTTCTTTTTCCAAACGCGCCCAAATTACTCGTGATGTCACTTTATCACCTTCGCGACCGGCTAATGGTGAATCATTAACCGAAAACGTCATCACTAAAGTCGGCGGATCAATCGGCTGAGCCTTAATATAATCTGTAACCGGCACATCTAAAGCGCAAATTGTATCAGCCACTGTACCTTTGACAACACCGGCTACAGCCACAATATCACCGGCATGAGCTTCGTTTAAAGCCACTCTCTCTAAGCCTTTATAAGCCATAATTTTTGTAATTTTGGTACGTTCCACTTCACCATCTTTATTGATAACTTTAACTGTATCGTTAACTTTAACACTGCCGCTTTGCACCTTACCGGTCAAAATACGCCCTACAAATTTATCGGCCTCCAACGTGGTTGCCAACATACGGAAAGGTTTATCCGGCTCACATACCGGTTCGCTGACATAATTTAAAATGGTTTCAAATAATGGCGTTAAATCTTTATGTTCTTCATCCAGCTCACGCACTGCCCAACCATTGCGCCCGCTGGCATAAAGCACCGGAAAATCGAGCTGTTCATCGTTGGCATCAAGACTGACAAATAAATCAAAAATTTCGTTTAAAACCTCATCAGGACGGGCATCGGCTTTATCCGCTTTATTAATAACCACAATCGGCTTAAGTCCGATTTTTAGCGCCTTACCTAACACAAATTTGGTTTGCGGCATCGGCCCTTCCGAGGAATCTACCAAAAGCACCACACCATCAACCATGGAAAGAATACGTTCTACCTCTCCACCAAAATCGGCGTGTCCCGGTGTATCAACAATATTTATATGTGTACCATGCCATTCAACCGATGTACATTTGGATAAAATCGTAATCCCGCGCTCACGTTCCAAATCGTTACTATCCATCACACAATCAACCACCTTTTGGTTATCGCGAAAAGTTCCGCTTTGGCGCAATAAACCGTCCACCAAAGTCGTCTTACCGTGGTCAACGTGGGCTATAATGGCAATATTCCGCATACTCATTTATATATTCCTCTTCATCAGTCAAATCTTTAAAAATCGCCCTACCATAGCGCATTTTTTTTAAAATTCAAGTATTTTTATATAAGAAAATTAACGATAAACTGAAAAGAATAAACCAATGTTTATCTTCTATTTTGCTTTTCATGGCATATTTCTTAAGCGTTGATTGCCGGCACTTTCAACAAAATAAGATAACATTATAAGGAGAAAGAAAATGAAATCTACGGAAAAAA
>ONQU01000132.1 GCA_900320035.1 uncultured Rhodospirillaceae bacterium
AGTACAAAACAATATCAACCACGACAACCTTGAAATAGATATCGACAACAAAGCCTAAAATATCTAAAAGAGGCATTAAAAACAATCCAATAATTCCCATTTTTTTCTCCTTAATCCGTTGTTTTCACACTTGAAAAATCAGAATGTTCTGATTCTTCCAATTGTAAGAATCTGTTTTTATCAAAGCGACGCTTATCAGCCATTCCGCGCAACTTGGCAATACGATCTCCGATATCTTCTTCTGCTTCAGTTGGCGTAGATTTTTCGGCTACCTCCGCACTTTCTATATTATCCATAGCAATTTCTTTGCGCAATTGCAAGAGCATTAAGCGTTTTAACCAATGATCATAAGCAAAACCATCTTGCAAATCGCCATCTTCTTCGTGATCAATACCTAAGCCAGCACGTTCGCGTGGGCTAAAGTTATAGTCATAACCCAAACTTTGCAACGACTTAAGCATTTTGTAAATTGGTTTGGCTTGTTCAAATTCATCACGACCAACTTCAATTTCCACGGCGTCGCGGGTATATTGCAAGATGAGATCATTTATTTCGCGTAGTCGGATGATGTTTAAGGTAATCTCGCTATACATCTTATCGTTATCTTCTTGGGCAGTATGAAAAAATGCGAGAGCCGCAAACAGCATAAATTCTTGGCGGGTAATATGTTCCAAAAATTGGCAACGCTCGTTATAATCTTCAGTGGTAATATAGCCGTCGTTCATATGTTTCATAATTTGTGCGGCATTTTCCAGAGTATCTTGAAAAGTTTGCTCTGGGGTTTCTTGAATACAATTATCAAGTAGTTGCCGTGCAATCAATACTTCAATTTGCGCCTGATTGTATGTTGCATTATTAAACTCAACTTCATAATCATTGGGTGCTAAAATGGTTTCACGCAAAATGGTGCATGCTTGTGGTCGATTAACGGCTGGAAATATTTGACTAACGGCGTCATAGAGAGTTTCAAAATAGGTGCAGTTGCTGTAGCGTCCCATCTATTTTTTCTCCTCAAAGATCAGTTTGGCTTGCTCGCGCCAAATAATATGTTCAACAATCCACTGGCTGATTTGTTCGATTTTTTCAATTTCAATGCCCATAGCTAACCCGATTTTACCGATGAACAATGTTTCTTCATCTGAAAGAACATTATCGACATGAGCTAAGGTGCACATTTCGCGCAACAACTCCAAAGCTAAAGGGCGGTTGTTTATGACTTTAACGTTAGCAATAACCTCATCGGCATGAGCATAGTCACAAATTTCTGTAAAATCGGTGATATTATAGTTGTGCGCCATTTTCGTAATATAGTCTATTTCTTCATCATCTGTATGTCCGTCAACACTGGAAAGGCACACCAACACTTGAAAAAATATTTTCTTTTGCTCGGGTGTGGCAGAAGTTAAATAAGATGGTAAAATTTCGGATATTTCAGACATATAAAATTCCTTTTGATAATGATATGGAATTATGCTAGCGAAAAAAGTTTTGTTTTGCAATAAGTTTTTTAATAGCAGAGCGTTTCTTTTTTTATTTAAAACAACAAACCTCGAAAGTTATGATTATATTTTTCGAGGTTTGCCGGTTATAATAATATTACATGCAATTAAAAATTTAATTACTGATAGCGTGCCGGACGTGCCGGAGCGAATACCTGTACATCATCAAGTGTTTCATCTGTACATTCGGCGCCATTGCAACGCTTCATAACCGTGGTTTGACGACTACGATTTAAACCGCGGATATTTAATGATGGCACATAGCTGTCAATGATGGTTAGTTTGAAGGTTAAATATGCCAGATTGCTGTTGTTATCCATAGCATAAATTTTAATTTGATAGACACCATCATCACCAGGCATTGCAACACCGGTAAAGGTTTTGGTTGCCGGTGTATATTTTAGCCATTTCGGCAACGGCGAATCGTCAATCAGACCGGCTTTGGTAATGTATTCACCCGGTTTCCACCCCATTTTGGTGAAAGCTGATTCAGGTAAAACAATATTGATATGTTCTCCGGTTTGATAAGTAACATCCGGTAATAATTTTTCATTTGAGAGATTAACCGGCGGACGACGGCTCGGCAAATCCATCAAATATGGCCGCGGTTCCGGTGTGAATTCGCCTAAACGCCATCTTTCCAGCGTTTCACGCAAGTTCATGGCAATGGCTGACGGCGATTCGTTTAACATATAATAAGGTACAGCATCTAAACCAATGGTGGCATAAAGTGCACCTAATGCATCCTGTAAGTCAACATAAGCCAATGAGGCTCTGGTTTCGTCGGCAATAGCACGAGCTGCTTCTAACTGACTCTTTTCCGACTTGCTACCACGCGCAATTGTAATATCTTCGGCAATGTTTTCCGAAGTACCGGCAATTTCCATAGCAATGCGATAGTCTTCTTCAGCCGAAGTATAACGAGCCCAACCGACATAAACTTGGTTTAAAATGAGCGAAGTCATACGTTGACGGCGCAAACTTTCGAGTGTTTTTTCATCCATGCCGCGGGTATTTTCATAAACACCCATTGATGCTTGCTTTGCCGCGTAGCACCATTTTTGCGTATAAGCCCGAGGATTGTCGATATAGTTGCCGGCTGTATCATCACGGAAATTATCAATGACCAATTGCAAATCATCATTGCTTAAAAGTAAATCATGAACTTTCATTTCCGGGCGATTGGTGAGTGCCAACCATTCTAACTTTGCCAAGTCAGATTTCATTTCCGGCAGAGCAAAATTACCATATTCTTTACCGACAAGTCTAAATTCGGTTGACGGGTGTAAACCCATTAAAGAAGCTAAGCGTTCGTGAGCTGTTTCCATATCACGCTTCAAGTCAGAAAGTTTTTGCACTTCTTCCATATATTTACGTTTTTGCAGCAATTGTGCGGTGGTTGGCGTTTTGCCTTCAAGCGCTAAATCTTTAGCTTCGGCATTCATTTCATCAACATCAAGTGTTAAATGTTCAATGGTGGCATCAATTGCCGGTAATAAGCGTTGGGCAGTGATGGCTTTCCAATATAAAACGCGCGCTTCTTGCAAAATGTTTTGAATAACCTTGCGGCTCACTTCAACCGAAACATTTTGTTTGAAGGTTTGGTCATTATTCATATAGTAAAGTGTTGAAATATCCAACACATTCCACGCTACTTTCAAATCCGGCGCCGTATCGGCATAGTTGGTATTAACATAGCCGGCGTTGGTTGCAATTTCCGGTAATTGTGAATAGCCGGAGCGTCCAGCCTTAATCAGGCTTTCTTGATAGCGCATGACACGGCCGCTGTAGTTATATTTTAAAGCTAAAGCCATGGTCATATACATATCAATTGGCTTTTCAATTTTGGTTGGGGTATTAGCATACATATTTTGCATATCCGCATCGTAGCGAATTGCTTTATCCCAATCGCTGTAATATGCTGCATCCGGGCCGCTACTTATATAGCTTACCGTGTTAGCAGTTTCTTGCCGATTGATACAACCGGCGGCAGCTAATGTGCCTAATATCAAACAATATAGTTTTTTCATGTTTGTATCCTTTTACTCGAGTCAAATATCTATTTTTACAATAACCGTTAAAAATTAACATTTTATTACACTTTTGCGATTATTGTATGAGGTAAGTGTAAAATTGAGGTTAAAATTTGCGATGGTTTCAATATTAGGCACATTATTTAAGTATAAAGAAAAAGAATCGCCGGATGTTTTAGGCTATTTTCCAGAGCGCGTTCATGTTGATGCTTTTCCGGAAAGACGCTATTTGTGGACATCGCGTTTTTTGGTAATCGTTACTTGCTTGAGTATATGTTTAAATATGATGCTTTCCTGTGTTATCTATTTACTGTTGCCCGAACAGCATGTGGAGCCGCGTTTATTCCGTATCAGCCCAACGGAAAATCAGCTCGAATTGATGCAAAAGGATGAGATTAAATATTATGCCAGTGATTTAATTGCCGAACAATATTTACGTGATTATATTTTACTGCGTTATACAGTGACCGAGGATTATGCGGAGCTAAAAGAACGTTGGCGCAAAGGTTCTATTTTGTATTGGTATTCAACGGCATCGGTGTTTCAAGCGTTTCAGGAAAAGGATGCCGCTGTTGTTGATCAGCAATTTAAGGCACTTGGTTTGCAACGTTATGTGGAAATAGATTGGACGAAGCACGTATCGCGCTCGATGTGGTTGGTGCAGTTTAAAACTTATGACATCACACGTGATAATCCTAAACCAAAAGTTGATGTTTGGCGTGCTGCCGTTCGTATCGGGTATGATCGCGGCTTAAGATTCAGTCGGCCGGAAGATCGTATCTTAAATCCGTATGGATTTTTGATATACAGTTATACTTTATCTTATCAAGGCGATTATCGCGGCGGACCGGATGAAGTGCCAACAAATATCAAATATAATTTGATGATGTTCTAGAATGAAAAAGGTTTTTCTATGTTTATTGTTGTTTGCGGCGGCATGTACCACGGTGACGCCACCGAACGATTTTATTTATCAAGAAGTGCCAACATCAACATTTAAAATTGCAACTTGGTATAAGATAACAAACCCGTCATCACCGGTTAAGGTTTATGTTGAGGGCGACGGCGCGGCATTTCGGGCTAATGGGCAAATAAGTTCGAATCCGACACCGCGTGGTGTTTTGGTGCGAGAGTTAGCCTTTGGTGATACGCATGCCAATGTGATTTATTTAGCACGCCCGTGTCAATTTACCAAAGATGATAAGTGTGCCCCGCAATATTGGTCAACCGCGCGATTTGCACCGGAAATTATTCAGGCTGAGTATGAAGCGTTGCACAAACTTGCCGGTAATAATCCGTTGACCTTAGTTGGTTTTTCCGGCGGCGCTCAAGTTGCCGGTTTATTGGCGGTTAAATATCCGGATTTAAAGGTGCAAAAACTGGTGACTATTGCCGGTAATTTGGACCACAAGGCATGGACAACATATCATCATTTGCCGGCATTGGAATTGTCTGATGCTTTAGCACACTATCGCCAACAATATCTGGCGTTTGAGCAAGTGCATTATGTTGGCGCAGAAGATGATAATATTGTGCCGTCTATTACAGAAAATTTTGTTGGTAATAAAAGTCACATTATCTACATTAAAAATGCCAACCACAGTGAGGGTTGGCAAAAGGTTTATTCGCAAATTTGGGCAGAATAGATTATTTGCGCCGAGCCTTAGATTTAGAGTTTTCCGTTGTTGATTTTTTATCAAATTGGAATAAGGTGGCATCTAGTGCTGCATCAGTTTCAATATCAAATAATGAAATGGTTACTTCAATATTTTGCTGGTCAACAACTTTCCATTGTTTTAAACGGAAAGGGCTGTTATCAAAAATCAACGTTATCGGTTTAACACTCTTATTTTTAGGCATTTCAACCGTGATTGAAGTTTGTCCGCCGTCTTTGTAAAAATCAATTACTTTTAAGTTTTGCCCGTCAAATTTAATTTTTTGCGTCAGAATCATCGTTGCCGGAATATCTTTATAATCAATATTGGTTACTTGATCGAGCTCTTGATCATTATAAATAATGTAGTCACCATTACCAACAATCAATAAATCATCCGGTGCAGTATATTCCATTCTGATTTTGCTTGGTTTGGCAATATATATTTTTCCTTCCGCAGTACCGCCGTTGCTGGCCATTTGCACAAAATTGGCCTTAATGGTTTGCAGGCTGTTCAAATAATTTTCAATTTTTTGCAAATCTTGAGCAGCGGCAAATACCGAGCTGCTGAAAAATAAAATACAAAAGAAAACGCTTAAAAATTTTTTCATTCTAATTTCCTTTCGGTTTAGCGTGGCGCAATTCTTCCAAATGCGGCAACGCATATTGTTCAATAACAAAATGTAAGGCCTTGTTTGCTGCTTTATCACATTCCACCATTGCATCAAAAATAGCCTTGTTTTCTTGCTCAGGCTTAATTTGC
>ONQU01000131.1 GCA_900320035.1 uncultured Rhodospirillaceae bacterium
GCTTTCGGACGGGTTGAGTTTTAAAGGAGAAGGGCTATGGAACAGAAAATTGTTGAGGTCGGTAAGGTTAAGTTAGGCAATAAACAACCCTTGACATTGATTGCCGGTCCATGCCAAATTGAAAGTCGCGAACACGCAATTTTTATAGCCGGTTCAATGGTTGAAATTACGCAAAAACTGGGGATTCCATATATTTTTAAGGCTTCGTTTGATAAGGCCAATCGTACCTCGCTGAATAGTGCGCGGGGTGTGGGATTGGAAGAAGGGATGCGGACTTTTGCGGAAATTCGGAAGTTATACCCAGATTTACCGATTGTAACAGATATTCACGAACGTGAACAATGTGCTATTGTGGCTGAATATGTGGATATGTTGCAAATTCCGGCGTTTTTGTGTCGGCAAACCGATTTAGTGGTGGCCGCGGCGAAAACCGGTCGGGTAGTCAATATTAAAAAGGGGCAATTTTTAGCGCCATGGGATGTAAAAAATATTGTGAAAAAGGCTGAAGATTCCGGTAATCATCGTCTTTGCATTACTGAGCGCGGTACAAGTTTCGGATATAACACATTAGTGACGGATATGCGTGCTTTTCCGCAAATGGCTAAAGATACGGGCTATCCGGTGATTTTTGACGCCACCCATTCGGTACAACAACCGGGCGGTTTGGGCGGGACAACCGGTGGTCAACGTGAATTTGCACCGGTGTTGGCACGGGCGGCGGTGGCTGTCGGGGTGGCGGCGGTGTTTATTGAAACGCACGAAAATCCGGATAAGGCACTTTCTGATGGTCCAAACTCAATCGCACTTAAGGATATGGAACGCGTATTGTGTGAATTAATGGCATTTGACAAGCTCAATAAAACTATGATACAAGATTATTAAAGAGGGAAAATGCAACAAAGCGGCGAGGGATATATCATCAAAATCAGAAATCACGGTGAAAAATCGGCGATTGTGACGGTGGTGTGCCCGAAGCTGGGTAAAATGGTCGGTTATGTTCAGGGCGCACTCAGTAAGCGCAATTTAGGCATTTATCAGCTTGGTAATTTGATTTCATTTAATGCTTATGCCCGTGTTGAAGAAAATATGCGCACGTTTAAAGGGGTGGAATTGGTGGCGGCACATACGGCAGATTTTGTGCTGGACAGCCATAAGACCTCGGCTTTGGCCTCGATGTGTCGGCTTTTAGATTCATGTGTTGCTGAAAATGATGATTTAGGAAGCCTTTTCAATATAATAGACGATTTTTTTAAACATATAAATGAAGATAATTGGTTGGTTTATTATTCATTTTTTGAATTTCATCTGTTAGAATTTTTAGGGATCGGTTTAGATATTGATCAATGTGCGGTAACCGGTGTGCGGGAAGATTTGCGCTATATTTCACCTAAAACGGGACGCGCTGTATGCGCTGCTATCGGTGCGCCATATCATGATAAATTGTATGCTTATCCGCATTATATTGTTGAACATAATTATATGCCGGCTAACAACGATATTATTAATGTGTTGGAAATGACCGGTAATTTTTTAAGTAAAAATTTTTTAAGACAGCATAATTTGCAGTTACCGGAAAATCGGGCTGATTTGTTGCGTATATTGACTTTGGCGCCAAAAATGTAGGTGAAAAATGGAAGCAGAGAATTTAAAAATTAGAGATGTACAGTTCGGCGAAGAATTAAGCAAGCGATATTTGTCTTATGCGATGTCCACGATTGTGTCGCGTTCGTTGCCTGATGTGCGTGATGGTTTGAAACCGGTGCATCGACGCCTGATGTATGCAATGCGGCAGTTACATTTGGATCCGAAAAACGGTTATAAAAAATGTGCACGCGTGGTTGGTGATGTAATCGGTAAATATCATCCGCATGGCGATAGTGCGGTTTATGGTGCGATGGTACGTTTGGCGCAAGATTTTTCGGTGCGCTATCCGTTGGTTGACGGGCAGGGTAATTTCGGCAATATTGACGGTGATGGTGCGGCGGCAATGCGTTATACAGAGGCTCGTCTAACCGAATTTGCGATGGATTTGATGGACGGTTTGAATGATGACGCGGTCGAATTTATGGAAACCTATGACGGAGAGGATAGCGAGCCGAAAGTGATGCCGGCCATGGTGCCGAATTTGCTGTGTAACGGCGCTATGGGAATTGCCGTGGGTATGGCAACCAATATTCCGCCGCATAATTTGAGCGAAGTCAGCGATGCATTGTTATATATGATTGAAAATCCGGCAGCTGATGATGAAACTTTGGTGCGGCGCTTAAAAGGGCCAGATTTTCCGACTGGAGGAGTGATTGTCGATTCATTTGCAACGATTTTGCAAAACTATAAGCAAGGTAAGGGGAATTTTAGAGTGCGGGCCAAGTGGTCGGTTGAAGATTTAGGTCACGGACAGTATCAGATTGTGGTTACGGAAATTCCTTACGGTGTGGTAAAGGCAAAATTGATTGAGAAAATTGCCGAACTACTGCTGAATAAAAAGTTGCCGTTTTTAGGTGATGTGCGCGATGAGTCGGCACAAGATGTGCGGATTGTTTTGGAGCCGAAGAGTCGCACGGTTGATGCAACGCTCTTGATGGAACAGCTTTACAAGCTGACGGAAATGGAAGCTAAATTCAACATGAATATGAATGTGCTTGATTCCGATGGTGTGCCGAGGGTGATGAGTATCAGCGAAGTTTTGCGGGAATATTTAAAACACAGAAATCATATCTTATTACGTAAAATCAAATATAAGTTATGTAAAATTAATGCAAGACTTGAAGTTTTAGAGGGGTATTTAATTGCATATCTGAATCTTGATGAAATTATCCGTATTATTCGCGAAGAAGATGAGCCTAAAATCGTTATGATGGCAAAATTTAAATTAACAGATACGCAAGCTGAAGCAATTCTGAATATGAAACTGCGGAATTTGCGCAAATTAGATGAAACGCAAATTAAAGACGAACACAGTGATTTGTTGGCTGAAAAATCTGCCTTGGAAATTTTGCAAAGCGATGAAGATAAGCGTTGGGCTGCAATTGCCGAAGAAATTAAACGCACGAAGGAAAAATATGGCAAGCGTACGGCGTTGGGACGGCGCCGCACTGAATTTGCCGAACCGCCGGCCGATATCGAAGTACCTTTAGAAGCGATGATTGAAAAAGAGCCGCTAACGGTGATATTGTCGCAAAAAGGTTGGATACGAGCACTAAAAGGATATATTGATCTTAAAGAAGATTTTAAGTTTAAAGATGATGATGCATTGGCGTTTGCTATTCATGCGCAGACCACTGATAAAATCGTGATTTTAGACAATAAAGGTAAGTTTTTCAGCATAGCGGCCAATGATATTCCGAGCGGTCGTGGTTTCGGGCAACCGTTGCGGTTGATGATAGATTTAGCAAACAATGATGAAGTAGCGGCGATGTTTGTATATGAACAGAAAGCAAGCTATTTAATTGCCTCGGATAAAGCTTACGGCTTTATTGTTGATGAAAATCATATTTTAGCGCAAACCAGACAGGGGCGCAAGATTATGAACACAACCGATGGTGAAAATATTAAATTCTGCTTGAAAATGACCGGTGATTATGTCGCAATTGTTGGTGAAAACAGGCGCTTATTGGTATTTAAAGCGGAAGAAATTCCGACCATGGCGCGCGGTCATGGGGTATTGCTCCAAAAATATAAAGATGGTAGCATAACCGATATTCAGATTTTTAACGGCGAAGTCGGATTCAGTTATAACCGCACCGGTGGTATTTGCACTGAAAAAGAGCTGATTACATGGCTCGGACATCGGGCGCAAGTAGGGAAGGCAGTACCGTTTGGTTTTCCTAAGAGCAACAAATTTTTGAAAGATTAAAAAATATAACATATGCTTTCGGTTAAGTTTGAACTTGCGTTTAAATGGAAAAGACTTTATATTGTCGGTATGATATATAAGTTTTTGATTTTATGTTTCGGTTTGTTATTAATGTCTTTTCAGGCTAATGCTCGCGGAGATGGGTTTCGTCGTGGTCCGAAGACAATAAATATTTATGCGCCGTATTTTAAGGCTGTTCCAACGCGTAGCAAAATTTATACACCTGATCGGTATCGTTGCAGTATGCGCCGTAATTTGAAATATTGTGTGGATATTAAAGGGCACGCTCTAACCGGACAGATTGTTGTAACTGACGGAAATGTAGTGGCTTACGAAAATTATCAGAATGGTTATCAACATGGTGAAACCTCTATTTTTACCACAGATGGCAACTTAGCTGAGCGGATTTGGTATAGAAAAGGTTTACGCGATGGTGAGGCCACAGAATATTATCTAAACGGTAATGTGTGGCTTGTTAAGCAATATGATGACGGGGTATTACATGGGCGCGTTGAAGAATATGATAATAACGGCGTGCTTATTGGTAAGATGACTTATAAAAAAGGTTGGTTTAAAGAGGGCTATTGCGCGAACGAAAAAAGCGGCAAGACCATGCATGACCGTTTCAATAACGGTCAATACAACCAAATCATCCCGTGTAGCGGAAACAACAACGGCGAACTTATGTAATAAGACAACGGAATGAGGAGGGCTATTCCGGAAGCGGTGCGCTACCTTCGGTACTGTTCACAACATCCTCAACAATAGTAGCACCGGTACCATCATCACCTTTTGGCATAATATCAGGCAATGTACCGACCGCTTGTTTGCGTTTTAATTTATTAACAAACTTAATAGAACGTTGGGCATCCCATTTGCGTTTACCTTCTTCGCTTTGATAAATGATTTTATAAACCTCGATAGCTTGGTCAAACTCAGATAATTTGGTTAAGCAAGAAGCTAAACCGTCATAGAGTTTGTGTGTATAGCGCCCATTAACGACAGTTTGTGCTTTTTTGTAGCATTTCAAGGCATCTTTAAACTTAAACATTTTTTGGTAAACATAGCCGATACTCACCCAAGCTTGCAAATCTTGGCTGTTAATGTTCAAAATTTTGGTAAAGCACTTTAATGCCGATTCGTTATCACCCATCAATTGATAGGTAACGCCGATACCATTCCAAGCTTTGGTGTTATATTTATCACCGGATAAAACCTTTTTGAAAAAAGAGATTGAACGGTCATATTGTTTTAGCTTTTGCAAGGTAACAGCAATGCTTAACAATGTTTGCGGGTGTTTAGGATCCACCTTCATGGCTTCTTCTAAAACATCAAGAGCCTCTTTGTAAGAGAACATATGTTGTAAGGCAATAGCTTTACCATTTAAAGCTTCTAATGATGTTTTATCATTGCTGAATGCTTCATCAAAACAAGTAATTGCTTCTTTGTATAAACCGCGCATTGATAAAGTAACGCCTTTATTATTTAAAACCTCAACTGATTTTGGATTGATTGCTAAAGCCTTATCAAAACAGGCAACCGCATCAGTATAGCGGCTCATTTTTTGATAAGCAAAACCTTGGGAATTTAGGGCTTTCCACGCACGCGGATTGTCGTTGATAACTTCATTAAATTTAGCAATAGCTTCCTCAAAATGACCGGCATCTAAGAGTTCTTGCCCTCTTTTATAGGAAGTATTTTCATTTATTTTAACCATATTAACCTCTTTTCACAAAATAATTGGATATTACCCACATGTAGCAGATATTTTCTATTATGTCAAGTTTTTTTGTTGCAAAAAAAATACCCACCGTTTGGTGGGTAAATCTTACAGACAATTGCACATTGAAATGTTGCAGATGTCATAGTTCTTACGGCCATTTCCGTATTCGGTAACCGTTAAACTCAGACGATGACCGATTTTCATCACGCTGATTTCGCGTGCTATGGCTGCGGTTAGTGCCTTACCATACAGAGGTAACTCTAGGAGTGCATTCATAGGGGTACTCTGTGGTTTGTTAACTTCCTGACCATCGGTCATCATAATGGCCTTACTGTTTACCTCAATTTTTAACTGGGCAACGCCGTCACTCAACGTGACATAACGGGCAACGCCGTCATACATAGTTACATTTTTTTTCATAAGCCTATCTAAATTATATAAAATTTGTCATATCATAACGTTTATTTTTAATTTTGTCAAGACAAAAAAATATAATTTTGCATTTTATTGCCTTGAAATCATAGTTATGGACGTATATTTGAGTAGAAACAGAAAGTTTAGGAGGAAAAATGCCGATTTATAAAACATGGAGCTATGATTATGCCGATAAATGCGAGTGTTCTGATGATGATCGCTGCGGTTGCACTTATCCTAATAATATGGAGCGTAGCTACACCGCTAATTATACTTCCGTCCCTTGTAATGCAGGGGTTCATGTTGGTGATACAGCGCCTAATTTCACCGCTCCGGCTGTTTTTGCCGATAATAGCTTTACCGACGAATTTCATTTTTTAGATTACATCGTCGATAGTTATGCATTATTAGTGTTTTATCATGCTGATTTTTCCGCTGTTTGTCCGCAAGAAATAACCGATTTTAACCAAGCCTATGAAGAATTTGCCGAACGCGGTGTAAAAGTGGTGGCGGTGAGTATTGATTCTTTAGCTGCACATAAGGCTTGGCGCAATTTATCTTTTGCTGAAGGCGGTGTCGGGCAGGTATTATTTCCGCTAGTTTCTGATGTGGCTAAAAAAGCCAGCACGCTTTATGGGGTTTTGGATGATAACGGTTTTGCTAAGCGTGCCAGTTTTTTAATTGATCGTAATTTTAAAATACGCTACACCGCTGTTTATGATGCTAAAATCAGACGTAATATGGCGGAAACATTGCGCGTTGTTGATGCTTTAATTGAACTGGATAAAATAGAATGTAATGGTCTTGATTGTTGGATGCGCCGTGCCGAAAAATCTTTTTCCGGCATCTATGCCTCCCAATAGCTGAGTATAAAATATTGGTATAGTGTTGACATTCATTGGGGCTTCGCTATATTGGTGGCAAATGACCGCTATATAAGGAAATTGAAATGTCAAATCAAGCTAAAATAGCAACGGCAAAACCGCTTTCTTTAGCGGTTCATTTGCATTTGTATTATATAGAAATGTGGTCGGATATCAAACGCTATTTGCAGAATATCGGTGATTATCCGTATGATCTATACGTAACCATGGTGCAAGAGAATAAGGAACTGGTTGCCGATATAAGGGCTTTTCATCCACAGACAAAAGTGTGGGTGGTTGAAAACAGAGGTTATGATGTCGGACCATTTGTTTATTTTTTGCATCAAATTGACTTAGATCAATATGATTTGATTTTGAAAATTCATTCAAAAACACCATTTGGCAGAGGTTTGACACATTTAGGGCGCTATTTTTTAAATCGACACGAATGGACAAACCTATTGTTTCAAGGTCTTTTAGAGTCGGAAAATTTATTTCACAAAATTATTAAAGCATTTGAACAAGATGAAAAATTGGGACTTGTTGGTACGAAATATTGTATAACATCACAAATCCAAACCTTTAAGCATATAATGCAGAAGTTATCCGATACCATAACAAAATTAGGATTTGCAATGCCCAAGAAACCAGCATATGTTGCTGGGACAATGTTTATGATGAGAGGTTCATTACTAAAAATAATTCGAAATAATTTTAAATTTGAAGATTTTGAGCCGACAAATGGTAAAATAAAAGATGGTACTTTGGCTCATATGATGGAACGTTTGTTTGGCGTTATCACGATGGTTCAGGGGTACAAAATCAGCAGTTTTGATAGGAACAGATATTTTGAAATTCACTATATTTTATCATGGTTATGGTATCAAGTGTATTGTAAAAAGATTACAAATAAAGGATATTTATTGATAAAAATATGCAAGATTCCGGTTTGGCATCAAAAAGTAAGATGAGCCTGAAACGAACAATTAATTATAATATTTGGTAAAAATGAGACTTATAGTCGATAGACTTATAGTCTACATAAAATTAAACTCTCTTTCGTTGAAGGAGAGTTTTTATGATTCAAAAACAAGTCGGATTAAGAATTAAAGAAATCAGACATGCAAAAAAATTATCACAGGAAGAGTGTTCTTTTAATGTTGAATTGGATAGGACATATTGGTCGAGTGTAGAACGTGGTTTACGTAATATATCTATTAATAATTTACATAAAATTTGCCTATCATTTGGAATCTCACTGAAAGACTTTTTTGATTCCGATATTTTTGAAGATGATGGAAAATAAGGAAAGAATTAATTATGATTGAGCAAGGTCAAAAATGCGAGCGAAATGTAAAATTGTTTACCTTTATTCCTATTTATAGTTGGACGATTCGGGGGATGAAAAAAAAGTGGAAAATATTTGGTTTACCATTACTAAAACGCACAACCAGTCAAGACGGTTGTGAAACTAAGTATTATTTTTGTGGTGTATTACTGATGAAAGTTGTTAAAAAATATAAGTAATCGTAAACCAAGGTAGAGCAATAATGACTAAAAATCTCTCAATTATTACTATTTGCTATAACAATAAAGATGAAATAGCACGCACTTGTGAAAGCATTATCAAACAGACATGGCAGGACTTTGAATGGCTCGTCATTGACGGGGGTTCAACGGATGGAACGTTGGATATTCTGCAAAAGTACAGACATCGCATTAATATATTAATTTCCGAACCGGATACCGGTATTTATAATGCCATGAATAAAGGAATTAAGTTGGCTCATGGTGAGTGGCTTAATTTTATGAATGGTGGTGATAATTTTGCCTCAGATGATGCCTTAGAACGGGTATTCAAAGATAAAACATATACGTCCGATATTTTATATGGTAATATGAATTTTATCAGACCCGAAAAATCTATACGTGTAAATCAATTTCCCATAAAATTATCAAAAAATTTTTTCTATCATAGTTGTATCAGCCATCAGGCTTCATTTATTAAGAAAGATTTATTTGAAAAATATGGTTTGTATGATGAAAGTTATAGAATTGTCGCTGATTGGGAAAAATGGTTGCTGTTTTTACAAAGCGGATGTAAATTTCAACATATCGATGTAACGGTGACTGATTTTTACAGTGGCGGTATCAGTTCGAAGATGAGTGAAAAACATTTACAAGAAAGAAAAAAAGTTTTTCAAAAATATTATGTGCAAACAGATTGTACATATTATCTGTTTAATTTAATACCGATATTTAAAACGCATACAATCGAATAGAGTTTTGTGCATAACCTAATGACACTTCTTTGAAAATTATTCAAAATGCTTTAAGTTGTCATCTATTAGTAAGATTCAAGGATAAGTCAATGAATAATAATGAAAAGGAAATGGTCATATTGCAGGTTTTACCGGAACTTAATCAAGGTGGTGTAGAGCTTGGTACAATCGAAATAGCGTCGGAACTGCAAAAGCGCGGCATTGAAAATTATGTAGCTTCGGCCGGTGGCAGAATGGCTTATAATTTAGAGCGTATGAAGGTTAAGCACTTTACTTTACCGCTGAAGACTAAAAATATTTTCAAGCTATACCTTAATTCATGGCGTTTAAGTAAAATTATTAAAGAATATGGTATTACCATTGTTCATGCCCGTTCAAGAGCACCGGCTTGGAGTGCTTATTGGGCGGCTAAACGTTGCGGCGTGCATTTTATGACGACGTTTCATGGTACATATGGTTTGGGACCGTGGGGAATTAAAAAAATTTACAATAAAATTATGACATATGGTGAACGTGTTATCGCCATTTCCAGCCATATTAAAGAGCATATTATCAAAAATTATGGTACCGATGAGCAGAAAATTCGCCAAGTTGCTCGTTGTGTTAATTTGGAAAATTTTGATATTGAAAACACTTCGGCAGAACGGATGATTAAACTTTTGGAGGAAAATAATATTCCAGAAGATAAGCCGCTGATAACTTTAATTGGTCGTTTAACTAATTGGAAGGGGCAAAAATTGCTTATTGAAGCGTTGGCAAAGATTAAAGATGAAGATTTTCATTGTCTTCTCATCGGCGATGACCAAGGGCGCGTTAAATATAGTGAAGAATTGCGGCAGATGATTGAAAAATATAACATGAAGGATCGTTATACCTTTATTCGTCATGTCAGCGATGTACCGGCGGCAATGATGATTTCGGAAGTTGTGTTGTCAACGTCTATTGAACCGGAAGCATTCGGCCGTATTGCTATTGAAGGACAGGCCATGGGGCGCATTGTGGTGGCATCTGATATCGGTGGTTCAAAGGAAACGGTGATAGATGGGGTGACCGGTAAGCTGTTTAAGAGCGGTGATGCTGATGATTTGGCGCAAGCACTGCTTTGGGCCTTACGGCTTTCCAGTGAAGAAAAGCAAAAAATTGGTGCTGCCGCTGTAAAAAATGTAAAAGAACATTTTACAAAACAAATTATGTGTGATAAAACAATTGCGGTTTATGAAGAATTAAGCCGAGAAAATTAATTTTTTAATAATAATGAGGTAGAAAAATGGTTAAAATTCAATTGCCTGATGGCAGTATTATGGAAGAAAAAGATGGTATTTCCGGTTTAGAAATTGCCGAAAAGATTAGTTCAGGATTAGCCAAAGCGGCTCTAGCCGTTAAAGTTAATGATACATTGCAAGACTTAACTGCTCCGATAACAACCGATTCTACACTCACTATTATCACCGCCAAAGACGCAGACGGTTTACATATTTTGCGTCACTCTTGTGCTCATATTATGGCTGAGGCCGTGCAGGAATTATGGCCGGATACGCAAGTGACTATTGGTCCGGCAATTGAAAACGGATTTTATTATGACTTTGCGCGTAAAGAGCCGTTTACAACGGAAGATTTTGCTCTGATTGAAGCGAAAATGCACGATATTGTGAAACGTGATGAAAAAATTGAGCGAATCGTTATGCCTCGTGAAGAAGCAATTAAATTCTTTAAGCAAAAAGGTGAAACTTATAAGGTGCAAATTATTGAAGATTTACCGGAAGGCGAAACAATTACGCTTTATCGTCAAGGTAATTATACCGATTTATGCCGCGGTCCACACGTTCCATCAACCGCCAAAGTCGGTGATGCTTTCAAATTGACCAAAGTAGCCGGTGCTTATTGGCGCGGTGATTCTAACAATGAAATGTTGCAACGTTTGTATGCAACGGCATGGGGTAATAAAAAAGATTTAGAGGCTTATATCACCATGCTGGAAGAAGCCGCTAAACGTGACCACCGTAAGCTCGGTAAGGAAATGGATTTGTTCCATTTTGAGCCGGAATA
>ONQU01000134.1 GCA_900320035.1 uncultured Rhodospirillaceae bacterium
GGGAGTTTATGCCATATATAACGCACATGCTGGGTAAAATTTTGCTTTGTGATGCGGCTGAGCACCTTAACGAACATAATTTAGAAATTATCCAAAATTTATTTTCTGAAACGCTTAATAATAAACAATATATGCGTTTGCCTATCTATTATGGTTGTGTGTACAATAGTTTAGGACAACTTTTTACAACGGCCTATTGGTATAATAAAACAGCGGCTTTTACCTATTTAAAGCCTGCTATTTCGGCATATCAACAGGCGCAAAAATTTCTCAATCGCAATTATCCTTATGACTATGGTTTGGTGTCCTATCATTTAGCATTATTACATTTTGAGTTATGGAAACATACGCTTGATTTGCAAGCATTGCGTGATGCTGTTTCAAAATTACGCGATGCAGAGAAAGTATACTCTTTGGCGCAATTTCCTCAATCGTGGTGCTATATTGAAGGGTTGTTGGGTTATTATTTAACGTCGTTGGGGTTAAACACTAAAAGCGCAACGATTATGAATTTAGCAATTGAAAGTTATAAAAATCAGCAGAAAATATTTAGTCAGCAGATGTATCCGCTAGAGTGGGCCAAAATACAAGAAAAAATTGGTACGGTATATTATTTGCTGGGTAAACAAGACGAAGATGAAAATTTGTTGCGAGAGGCGCAAAATTATTATTTTTCAGCACGTAATGTTTATCAAGAACTCAATGCTAAAAATGCCCTCGCGGAAATAAAAAAAATGTTAGATAAAATCACCGATTATATTGAATAGTGCAAAATAAATATTACTTTCACACGGGATTAAGGAGGAAAAATATGCTTACTGATGCTTTAACATTACGCCGCAGCATTTATGCTTTAGGGCAAGATATGCCAATCAGCGATGAAAAATTGATAAAAACCGTGGAACAATGTATGGAACATTGTCCCACAGCATTTAATGCCCAATCTTCACGTGTTGCGATTCTATTAGCGGCAAAACATACTCAATTTTGGAAACTGGTTGCCGATGCATTAAAAAAAGTGACACCGTCGGAAAAACAAGCAGCGGCGTTGCAGCGAGTGGCCGATTTTGCCGCGGCGCATGGCACGATTTTGCTGTTTGAAGATGCTGATACATTAGAAAAAATGCAGAAACAATTTGCTTTATATGCGGCAGCAATGGATAATTGGTTGCAGCAAGGTAATGCCATTTTAAGCTACATGATATGGCAATGTTTGGCAGAACAAAAAGTTGGAGCCTCTTTACAACATTATGGTAATCTGGTTGAAAGTGATGTTATAGAGCAATTCCATTTACCGAAATCATGGCGTTTGGTGGCGCAGATGCCGTTTGGTGGTATTATGGCACCGCCGGCAGAAAAAGAAATGATGCCGCTAAGCGAACGCCTTAAAGTTTTGTGGTAGCTAATTTGCAACTTTCTCTAATTGAGCAATAGTGAAAAAGACTGGCAAAATTTCATATTTTCCATCGTGATAGTAAATATAAACAGGAATACCATCGCGGCCGTAAGACGACAAAGCAGAGTTATATATGTCGTTATCTTCGGTTAGGTCAGCTTTGAAAAGATGAACCTTATGTTTCTGAATAAAGTGCTTGAAAGCCTCTGATTGTAACATAAACTTATCATTAAATTGACAAGTTAAACACCACTTAGCGGTAAAATCGATAAAAATATTTTCGCCATTAGCTGTTAAATTTTCAATTTGCAAAACATCATAAGGTTGCCATTGCAAGTCGGTTTTTGTTGACTGCTTAAAATCAGTATGCAATTGGGTTGCCAGTACCCACAACAACCAGAGTGCCGTCAATAAAACCGGAATACTGAGGAGAATTTTCACCTTATGCATCCATGCCCCCGGCTTTGGTAATAGGCGGCTCAGTGTCTGCGGATAAAGTTCAATTAAGGCATAAGGCAAAGCATAACCAAAAGCTAGCGCTGTGAATACGGCAAAAATTTCGGCATTACTTTGCATAAAGGCATAGCCGACTGCCGCTCCCATAAACGGACCGGTACACGGACTGGCAATCAAAACAGCAAAAAAGCCGGTTGTAAAGTCGTTTAATCCGGCTGCACGATGTGTAAAATTATTGGCAAAGTTTGGAAAACGTATCCATTCCATCATAAACAAAAACAGTAAAATAAAGATGATGGCCATTGCACCGACAAACCAAGGGGATTGCAATTGGAAACCCCAGCCGATGGCCTCGCCTTGTTTTTTTAAAATCACTAAAAATGCAGTTAGTAATAAAAATGACCCCAAAACGCCGGCTGTATATGATAAAGCGCGCCGCCACCGTCCTTTCTTTTGCGCTGTTTGCAGCAAGGTAAAAATTTTCAAACTTAAAATCGGAAAGACACATGGCATAGCATTTAAGATAATGCCGCCTAAAAAGGCCAACAGAAGAATGTATAAAAGTGGTGTCGTATGCCCGCCGGTGTATATAATATCCGCTAAATAAGCTTTTTCGTCTGCCCAAAACAGGGCCTGTGTTAAACGTTTATTTGGATCTTCGGTTTGCCACGAAATCAGCCACTTTTTACCTTTGGGCGTAATTAAAAGCGAATCCTCGGTCAGCAGATGGGCGGTTGCTGGTACAAAATCAAGCGTATCAGCCGCAAAACCTTTTAGCACAACCAGATTTTCGCTCATCGGGCTATATATTTTAATTTTTTTCGGAAAAGTGAGTTCGGCCTGCTGCTCGATTTTATGCCATTGTTCGGCAGATGTCGTTTGTAAATCAGCTAAATCATAATTAAGTTTTCGCGGGCGGCAAACGTCACGACATTCCGTAAATTTGAAAGTCAAAACGGTTTCATTCATCTGCGGAATATAGAGTTTGTAATATGCCGTATCGTCATAAAAATATTCACGCATAATTTCATAGGCTATATGTTTTTTCGGTGTTGATTGATTAATAATTTGAATGTTTCCGGCCTTGGGCGTGATTGTTGTTGGTTGGCCGATATCGCCCGGATTTTGCCAATAGATATGCCATCCCTGATGTGGGGTGATAGCAGCAATTAATTCATGATTATTATCGCTATAAATATCAATGTCGGTGTGAGCTGTGTGCAAAGAATCGGCCTTGGCCGGAAGCATTGAGCCTAAAGCGATAGTCACTCCGATTATTAAACTTGCTATATATCGTTGCCAAAACACGTTTTTGTTCCTTTTCCAAACGTTCAATATAGTAGCAACAAAAAATAAAAAAAGCGTTAGTTTTTGCATAAAGTTATTTTGATAAAAAAATAATGAGCATCAATGTATTTTTTTCCAGAAACATTGTGAATTATTTTTATTTTTTTATTTTTTTATAACATATTGTTTTTTCGATATAAATCTATGAATATTATGTTACCAATAAGAACAAAACAAGAACTATTAAAAAAATACTAAAAAATACCATTGAATCCCATAAAATACCATGATATACCATTTAAATAGAGATTAACCCCAAGCAAGGAATCTGAAATGAGAAAAGTTTTTCTCTTTATGGATACAATAATTAACAAGGTGGACGCCAAAGGACGCGTCTCCTTGCCGGCAGATTATCGCGCTATGGTTAAAGAATTATCAACAGAGATTGTTTGTTATCGCAGTTTAAGTGCGCCGTGTATAGAAGGTTGTTTAGAAGAAACATTGGATAAGTTGGCCACGGAAATTGAAAATGCAACGGATTTTTTCTCGGAAACTCAAGATAATTTAACTAATTTGGTTTTCGGTGATGCCAAGCGTTTTAGTTTTGACAGTACCGGTCGCATCTTGTTAACGGAAAAGCTTTTACAACACGCGCAAATTACCGATTCTGCTGTATTTGTAGGTAAAGGACGAAAGTTCCAAATTTGGAATCCGCAAAATTGGGCGAAGGAAGAAGCTCGGATTCGGGCGGCAGCATTACAGAATCGACCATCATTGAAAAAGGAAGCGGAATAATGGCAGAGATTAAACAGCGACATATTCCGGTGATGCTAAATGAGGTTTTGCAATATTTAAAGCCGCAAAAGGGCGAAATTTATGTGGATGCAACTTTTGGTAATGGCGGTTACTCTAAAGCTATTTTAGAAACGGCAAATTGTAAAGTGATTGCGCTTGACCGTGATCCGAATGTGCGGGTTCGTGCCAATGAAATGAAAAATTTATATGGTGCGAGATTTGAATTTCGCGCCGGCAGATTCGGTGATTTTGCTGATTTAGTTCCGGAAAAAATTAACGGAGCAGTGTTTGATATTGGTGTTTCCTCAATGCAGTTAGATGATGCCGAGCGAGGTTTTTCTTTTGCTAAAGAGGCAAACTTAGATATGCGAATGTCTTGTGAAGGTATCAGTGCCGCGGACATTGTTAATGGTTATGGTGAAAAAGAATTAGCGGATCTGATTTATACATTCGGCGAAGAACGTAAATCGCGGCAAATTGCGGCACAAATTGTTGCATATCGCCGGCAAAAACCGATTACAACGACGACTGAATTAGCCGAAATTATTTATGGCGTTATTCATAAGCGCGCCGGTGAAATTGATCCGGCAACACGGACTTTTCAAGCTTTGCGTATTGCCGTTAATAATGAACTGGATGAGTTGCAGCAGGGGTTAAGCGGAGCGGCGAATAAGCTACACAGTGGTGGTCGTTTGGTGGTTGTCGATTTTCATTCTTTAGAAGATCGAATCGTTAAAAATTTTTTCAAAGAAAATGGTGGCAAAAAGGTGCGTGTTTCTAAATATGCGCCAGAGTTGGTGCAAAATGATAGTCTGTTTGCCGAAGTTTCCAAAGTAATTGTACCAACAGCAGCTGAGTGTGTGCAAAACCCGCGGGCACGTTCAGCTAAACTCAGATATGTGGTGAGGAGGTAAAAATGCGCAGTATTAGAATGGCAATGGTTATTTTATGGCTTACTTTAACCTTAACTGTGGCGTTAGGTTCATCTGTGCTGAAAAATAAAGTACAGATTTTGGAACGTCGTTTGACCTCAATTAACACCAACATTCAAAAAGATATTGAAAGTATCCATGTTTTAAAGGCTGAATGGAGCCATTATAATACGCCTGAACGTTTGCGGACACTGGCTCAAAACCAATTAGCGCTAGAAAATGCGAAACCTGAACAAATTATTAACTATTCTGCTTTACAATTCAATTATGAAGATTCTCATACGAGCAACAGCAGAGTGAATCATAAAGGTTTAACGACATTAGTTAAAGCGGTTAAAAGGTAAGATGGGGTTTAAAGTTAAATTTGCAAAAAATAATAACGGATATTGTTATCTGCCCGGGCAAGAGATAAAAATACCGCGCAGTGCACTTTTGCGAAAAGGTTATATGACCGAATCGGATAATATTTTAACTTGCCGCTTTCGCACGACTCTGGCGTTATGTGGTTTTATTTTTTTATACGCTCTTTTATGTCTGCGTGTAACCTACGTTTGTTTGGGTAAAGGTGTAAATATTGATACAGCTATTGCCAATGAGCAGATTGCTGATGACGAAGTAATTCATTTCAAAAATCCGGTGAAGCGTGCCGATATTTTAGATAGAAATGGTGAAATTATTGCTACCTCGCTGCCGACGGTTAATTTATATGCCAATACCAAAAAAATTAGGAACGCGTCTGATGTTGCCGAAAAACTTAATTTAATTTTTCCCGAAATATCTTATGAAGATTTCCTAAAAAAGTTGCAACGACGCGGGGCTTTTATTTATCTGAAACGTAATTTATCGCCGGCGCAACAAATGCAGGTTAATAATTTAGGGATTCCGGGACTTGAATTTGAAGATTGTGAAAAGCGAATTTATCCGCATAAAAATCTTTTTGCTCATGTGTTGGGCAATACAAATATCGACAATGTTGGTATTTCAGGTATTGAAAAAAATATGGATGAGCGCTTAACCACCTCAACCAAGCCGCTGTATCTATCATTAGATTTAGGAATTCAAAATACCATCCGCGATGCCTTAGTAGAAGGTGTTAAACAATTTCACGCTGAAGGGGCGGCGGCTATTTTAATGGAAGCAAAAACCGGTCAGGTTATTGCTCTAACTTCGGTTCCAGATTTTGATCCTAATGAGAATCTTAAAGTTGAAGATCGGGCGATGTTTAATTTTGCTACCAAAGGTGTTTATGAGGCCGGTTCGGTCTTTAAGGTGTTTAACACGGCACTATGTTTAGAAAGCGGCAAGGTTAAAATAACGGATCGATTTGATACCTCTAAACCGGTGTATTTTGGCAAGGCTAAGGTAACGGATCCGCATGGTTCGCATAAGATGTTAACGCCGGAAGATATTTTGGTTGAATCGTCAAATATTGGTTCAACGCTGGAAATTTTGAAAGTAGGTAAAGAGTTTCAGCGGAAGTTTTTACAAAGCATTCATATGGATAAAGAATTAACCGCATTCGAACTACCGGAGACGGCGCGGCCGCTATTTTTAAGCAAACAACGTTGGAGTAATCATACCATGGCCACCATTAGTTATGGATATGGTATTTCGACAACACCGCTGCATATTATCAGCGCTTTTTCCGCCGTGATAAATGGTGGAATTTACCATGAACCGAGCTTAGTTTATAAAAAAGAGCATGAGGGACAGCGTGTGGTTTCAGTTAAAACATCAGAAAATATGCGCACTTTGTTGCGAGCCGTTGTAACGCGTGGAACAGGGCGTCGTGCTAATGTTGACGGATATCAGGTTATGGGAAAAACCGGAACTGCTGATAAACTTGAAAACGGACATTATAATCATAAAAAGAGTATTTCAACTTTTGTTTCCGGATTTCCGGAATCAGATCCGCAATATACCTTAATTGTGGTTATGGACGATCCGAAAGCCAGTAAAGAAACTTATGGTTATACAACGGCCGGTTGGAATGCCGTACCGATTACGCGTAACATTATTACAGCGATTGCGCCACAGCTTAATGTTAAGGCAGATTTTGATATTGAAAAACAAAAAAGCATTGTGAATGCCGCTTATAAAAAATAAATCTTCTGTATTTTTCTTTTATTAAAAATTTTCGGACAAGCGATAAAAAAGGCTAAACATTTGCAAAAAATGTGCTAAACTGCGCTAAATATCGGAGAGGTGAAAATGCGGGAAAATGAAAATATAATATTAGATTTTGAAAAAACAATTGTCGAAATTGAAGAAAAAATCAATCACTTAAAATCTATCGCCAACGATGATGTGGATATGAGTAAGGAAATTAAAAAACTGCAAAAACTATTACAAACACGTTCGGCAACAGTTTATAAAAATTTATCACCGTGGCAAAAGGCACAAATAGCGCGTCATCCGGAACGACCGCATTGCCTGGATTACATTAATGAACTAATCACTGATTTTGTACCTTTAGCCGGTGATCGTCGGTTTGCCGATGATGCAGCAATGATTGGGGGAATCGGTTTTTTTGAAGGCACACCGGTTGTGGTTATCGGTCAGGAAAAAGGTAAAGATTTAGATTCTCGTATTAAATATAACTTTGGTATGGCAAAACCGGAAGGTTATCGTAAGGCGCAACGTTTGATGACTATGGCGGAACAATTTAAGTTACCGATTCTTACGTTTGTGGATACCGCAGGGGCATATCCGGGGGTAGATGCCGAAGCCAGAGGGCAAGCAGAGGCGATTGCTACATCAATTGAAAAATGTTTGCAAACTAAAGCGCCGATTATTGCCACCATTATTGGTGAAGGTGGTTCCGGTGGAGCAATTGCAATTGCTGTGGCAGATAAAGTTCTGATGTTAGAGCATGCCATTTATTCGGTTATTTCGCCGGAAGGTTGTGCTTCAATTTTATGGCGTTCGGCCGATAAGACTAAGGAGGCTACTGAAGCCTTGCGGTTGACGGCACAAGATTTGAAACAGTTTGGCATTATTGATGAAATTGTAGCAGAGCCGCTAGGTGGTGCACATCGTAATAAAGAGCAAGCTATCGAAAATTTGCGCTTGGCTTTGCAAAAACTGCTACCAGAACTAATGGCGCAAAATTATGATAAGCTCAAAAAACAGCGCACCGAAAAATTTATGAAAATCGGTACGCAGTTTATCAACAGTCAAGAAACTAAAAAATCAAATAAACGGTAGCGGCAGAATTGTTCCACCGTCTTTCATCAGTTTTCCTTCCCCGCGCGGTAATTTGAATTCTGAATCGACTCCGATGTTACGTTCATAAATGTCGCTATAATTACCTAGCGCATCGATAACTTTTCGTACCCAATTCGGCTGCAAGTGTAAGCCTTGCCACATTTGCGGCTCATCACCGAGTAAATTACGCAATTCCGGCGTATCGTTAGTGGCAAAAAAGTTTAAATTTTGTTGCTTTATATTGTATTGTTCCGCTAAAAACAGGGCATTAAAAATCCACTTTAGCGCGAGTTGTAAATCATAATTATCATATTTGACCACCGCATACATTGGTTGCACGGAAATCTGCATCGGCAATACATGAGCATCTAATTTACGATGAGCCATTTTTAGACCGGATAAGACCAAACTATTAGCTGTTAATAATTGGCAACGTTTCATCATAAAGGCAGATTGTGCCTTTTGTGCGCTATCAAAGGTTAAATATTTAATGCCAAAATTGTGTTTAACATTGTAGGCATCAAAATGCCATTGATAGTCAGAATCTGTTGAAACGCAGATTTTCTTATCTTTGTAGGTTGTTAAATCTTCGGAAGCATCATCGCGCACCATAATATATTGGCGATCATAATAAAGCGGACCGACACCGAGGGCTTGTTTAGTGGTTTCCATTTTAGCGGCATAATAAGAGCCGCTGAGCATAACATCTATTTGGCCGTTGTTCAAAGCACTTAGTACATTAACGGCTTCTACATGACGCAATTCAAAGTTATCTTTATTGCCGGTAATGGCTTGAGCGATAACTCGGCAAAAATCGGCATCAATACCATGCCAAATGCCGTCTTCTTGGTAAGCATAGGCTTTAGTATATAAATTAGTACCGCAACGCACCACATTACGACGAGCGATTTCGGCTACTGATGAGCCGGTGGTCGGTAACGCCATATAATCGTTAATTATATATGTTTGTGCTTCAGCAACAGCTGTTATTGCCACAAAAAAAACAAGAGATGCTAAAAATGCTTTCATTTTCTTCACTTTCGCGTTATTATACATTACAACATAGTTTAAGGGATATATGATGAAAAGAAAATATTTTTTACAACTTATCATACTTTTTTTATTGTTGGTTTTGCCGTTCGGTAATCTTCAGGCGGCATTGACAACGGGGCAAGCCGAGCAATGGGCGCAGGCGAAAGGGCAGGAAATTTTATCTATCTTAGCTGAGCCGACTGATGAGGGAAAATATGCCGCGCTGGATAAAATATTGGCGGAAGATGTCGATTTAGACTATGCTTCTAAGTTTGTGGTGGGTAAATATTGGCGCACGATGACACCGGCGCAACAGGCAAAATATGTGCCATTATTCAAGCGTTATGCGGCGGCACTTTATAAAAATTATCCGTTATCGATTCCGACCGGTGCGGTTAATTTTCATATTAATAAAACAGTTGCTGAGAAAAATGCCGTTAATGTTTATGGCACGATATTTCTTGATATGGTAGCCGAAAATGCGGAAAATCATGATGGTTTTAATGTTTTATTTAAGTTGGTGGAAAATAACGGGCGGACGCAAGTGCGCGACTTAAAAGTTGAGGAGAGCAGTTTGCTGATTTCTTTTCGCGATCGTTTTTATAAAATGATTCATCAAGATAACGATGATGAAATAGAGTGGTTTCTAGAAGATTTAGAAACTTTGGTGATTGATGCCGAAAATCAGCGCAATCGGTAATCAGAGCAAATAGAATGTTTTAATTTAAATGGAATCGTTGAGCGATAATCAGGTTGTTTTTTTATATTTTAAAAATTTTGCTTGCTTTTTTTAGCGTATTGTTTAACTTAAAAAATAAGGCAGGTTGGTGTCTGCCCTGAGGGTTCAAAGCCTCTTCTATGGTTGCCGATTACCATCGGTAGAAAAACTCTTTCCAGTCAAGCGAC
>ONQU01000130.1 GCA_900320035.1 uncultured Rhodospirillaceae bacterium
AGGCACAATCGGCCAAAGAACTCGGCAAGTTTTGGAAGCCGGCTGTGATTTGGCTCTTTATTGCAGTGGCGATATTAACGAACTGAATGATATGGCGGCAAACTGCCTGCCGATGAGTGATAAAACGGCAGAACGGCTGGAAAAGGTGTATCAGGTTATTACAAAGCCGTTATCAAGAGAAAAATATGACTACGCCGAATATGTGGCGTTAACCGGCGCGTTGCAGGCATATTCCAAAGCCAATGACATGACCATGGTTATGGAGAATATGAAACAGCAAAAAATGTAAATTTGCTTTAAAAACAAAAACACCTCACAGCGGTTAAACTGTGAGGGGTTATTGTCAGATTTTCATAAATTCACCGAATTCTTTTACCGCTTTGGCTGGGACACCATTGATGCCGGCTCCTATGTAGAGTAAGATCAATGCCACGGCCACGGTTGGTATAAACATCCAGAGAGCTATTGACCAGGCATAAATTCCCACCATAACTGCTAACGTGATATAGCAGATGAAGAAAGTAAACACTATGCCAACTATTCTCGCATCATAGACCTTAGGACTTCTTTTCCACGAGAGGTAGAAGTGTGTGCAGATAACGGCCGCTATCACATCTTCCAAAAATAGCACAGAGAAAACGGCCAGCGCTTGGTGCCACCACTTGCATAGCATCGGAGTAATCAAATAAAACTCGAATACCAGGGCTATTGTTGCTATAATGTACATCAACACATAGCCGTTCAAGAAGAACTTAATAATAGTTTTCATAAGCCTACGATTTTTCATTTAACATCGTCAATGTTTATTACTCTCTTGAGTACTGTGTATGAGTACATAGTATTCTTCTCATCCTGAGTTCTTGTAATAGCGACTTTAGTGCCCTCCTCAAGCCTAAGCCACTCGGCTGGGTGTTGGCGGCAGTTCCTCTTATGCAGATTGATTTTGATAACTTCGCCGCAATACTTTTCAGGACTGGATACATCAATGAATAATCCCATGCGACTTGCATCTACCTTCCATACTTTTCCGGTAATAGTAATCTTTCCCATAACTCTAAAATTACTCACGCCTTTTCGTGAGGATTTCTAAATAATTGACTAATATAATTTTCTTTCTACAAAAAACTATACAGGTTTTCGCAAGTTTTGTCAAGAATAAATTTTTGGCAATGTGAATTTTTATCTTTCAATTTCGGCTTTTGATTTTTTGAGATTGAGCGGATTTATCTCTCTCGGTAGGAGTTTGGGATAATTAGGATGTGCTTGCAAATAGCTTTCCAATGTCTCGCCGGCCTCTAAAAACACCATCGGTTTACCGGTCGCTTGCCATTGCGGCAACCGTTTGTCATAGCCCTCTTTAGAGCTGACGCGGTTAACGTATTCTTCTGAATTGCCGCGATTGATAAAACGCTGACGATACTCGTCTAGAGCTTCGCGCGTCGGCAAAAATATCTCATAATCAATACCGGCTTTATCCAAATGCGGCAAAGACTGCTCCGGATGACACCAAACGAGGATATAATCGTATTTACCGATATTTTCTTGAACGGCGGCAACGTAATTATGCGGAAAATCCGGATTAAGCTCTTTCTTGGCAATACCTTGACCTTTAACCGCTTCGGCATCGTAACTGCCATAATTTTCAATTAAATACTTATACGGCGTAGATTCCAAATCCAAAACGTTTTTATACTTTTTTGCCAGCGTTGTTTTGCCGACACCGCCGAAACCGGCAATAATCTTAGTCATTTTATATATTCCTTTTCTTCTAAATGCTCTAAAATATCCTTAAGACGATTTTCGTCTGTTACCTGTATGCTCTGACTGCCGAAGGATTTAACTTTCTCCAATATGTTCGGATTGTCGTCAATCCATACAAAATTACGCGCCGGAATACCGAAATATTGTTCAAGTTTAGCCACAAAAAACGGTGATTCTTTGGCATGAAAATTACCATTTTTCTCGGCAAAACGCATATCAAACACCGCAAACGGCAAATTGTCTGCCTCAACATTAAATTTTGCCTTTAAGACATGATTTAAATGCGCCAGATGATTGTTGGTGCAAATGCAAATCTGACATTTTCGGCTGAGCTTTGATAATTTTTGCAAAATGCCGTCGCTGTCGGCTTTTATGTG
>ONQU01000127.1 GCA_900320035.1 uncultured Rhodospirillaceae bacterium
CAAACCTGTTTGAAAAAATATCAATTCAGTTGTTGGAATAAAAATGATCCGAATTTGGCAAAAATTCAACAAGTTGATTTATCAAACGTTGTTTTTCGGCAATGTTATGAAATTGCTAAAGCGGCTATCAGCGGTGTTTTAACTGATTTTACCGGCGGTGCCACCTATTATCATACGCGGCAAATTAAACCGGTGTGGGCCTTAAAGCACACACCATGTTATGTGGTGAAAAATCACCTATTTTACAATGATATTTAAGGAGAAAAAAATGAGAAAAAAGAAACAGGAAATTAAACAGCCATATCGTTTTTGGCGGTGGCTGATTTTAAGTGTGGCACGGATTAAGCGGCTGTATTTTTTAGCATGGGGAATTATCGGTTTGTTGATTGCCCTGTGTTTTAAAAGCGATATTTTAGCGCTTTTGCATAAGGTTGGTTTATGAAAATGGTGGTATTATGCCTGATGATGAGCGTTTTAACAGCTTACGGCGGTTATCTATATGGTAAAAGTCAAGCCAAAACGCAAATTATCGAAAAGCAAGTGGAGGTGATTAAGTATGTGGCGCAAAAGAGGGCAAAAATACAAGCTCAACCTAATGCTCATCGCGATGAGTTGCTTAAATTGCTGCGCAACAATCAATTGTGAACCACTTCTGTTGCCGGAATTTCCGCGTGGTGGGCCACAAGTGGCCGATGAACTGCAACATTTAAGCAGCGAAGAATATCCAAACTTGTGGGAGTGGTTGGCACGATTGCATAAACTGAAATTAGAATTGGAAACAACAGAAGGATGAATGAAATGAAAGGATAAAAAATGGCAAAGAGAAAAAAAATCCCGGCATATTCGTATGACGAAAGTTTAACAATGTTGGGTAAGTTGCAACAGATGGCTATTGATGAAGGCAACATCAGTTTGGCCTTAAAGGCTGAAGAATTGAAATGTAAAATTGCCGCCGCCTTAGCTGATCAAAATGCAATGAATGATAATGAGGATTTAACTAAAATTTTGGTGGATTTTATCAATGACAAACAAAATCATAAAAATTCCGCAGATATTTGCGCCACTGCTGACGAGCCAGAAAAGATATAAACTATATTATGGCGGGCGCGCCGGTGGTAAAAGTTATGCTTTTGCCGATAGTTTGCTTTTGTTGGGACGAATGAAAAAACTTCGTATTGCTTGTATGCGTGAAGTTCAAGAAAGCATTAAAGATTCGGTTTATAAATTGTTATGTGATCGAATTGCTGAAAATGAACTGCATGATTATAAGATAACAGCAACACAAATTATCAATAAAATTACCGGTAGTAGTTTTATTTTTAAGGGGTTGCAGGAGCAATATGCCGGTAATATCAAATCGTTAGAAGGTGTTGATATCGTTTGGCTTGAGGAAGCCCAAAAAATCAGCAAAAAAAGTTGGGATATTCTCAATCCGACCATTCGCAAAGCGGGTTCGGAAATTTGGATTTCAATGAATAGGGAATTGGAAAACGATCCGGTGTGGATGGCGGTGGCGGCGCATCCTG
Organism: uncultured Rhodospirillaceae bacterium; assembly: GCA_900320035.1. Lineage (GTDB taxonomy): Bacteria > Pseudomonadota > Alphaproteobacteria > RF32 > CAG-239 > RUG410. Next base: position 1,527 of record ONQU01000127.1, read on the forward strand.
ATGAGCGGACATTAGTGGTTAAGGTTAATTATACCGATAATCCGTTTTGTTCTGATGAAATGAAATATCTGGCAGCTAAATGCCAAAAAGAAAGTCCTGATGATTATGAGCATATATGGCTTGGGGCACCGGTTAGTGTTGGCACGGAAAAGTTGATTAGCTATAAGAGCGTGCGAAAAGCTATGGAGGTTGGTTGGCGAACATCAAGCGCTCCGCTGATTATCGGTCTTGATGTGGCAAGGTTTGGTGATGATGCCAGTGTGTTTTGTTTCAGGCGTGGCAGAGTGTGTTTAGAATTTAAGAGTTTCAAGCATTTAGATAACGTTGCGGTGGCCAATCAAGCCACCTTTTTTATTCGCCAATACAACCCGGCACGAATGTTTATTGATGCCGGTGGTGTGGGCGGCGGTGTGGTGGATATCTTACTGGATCGCGGTTTCAAAAAAACAGTTCGTTCGGTGATGTTTGGCGCTAAAGCCATTTTAGACGAGCGTTATCATAATCGCCGCGCTGAAATGTGGGACGAATTGCGGCAGTGGTTGGAAAGTGAAGGTGGTGTGCAATTACCAAAAGATGAAAATTTACTTGGTGAATTATGTGCCGTCAAAAAGAAATATGACAGCCGCGGTCGTTTGCAATTAGAAGAAAAAGCAGAGATAAAATCGCGTTTGGGGCGCTCACCGGATATGGCAGATGCTTTGGCTTTAACGTTTGCTGAGCCGGTTTTCGAACGCGCAACGGAGAGTGGTTATGATTTAGAACAAAACAGCTTGGAAGGGTTGTTTCATATCAAAAAAAACAACGATGGTTGGTAATATAATCAGGAAATAAAAACATGACAAATTTTAGTAAGCAATTCACGGAAGAATTCGTTCTTCCGGACGGATCTGTCGCATCTTCGGTCGCGGATGTCGATAAGTATCTTAAAACTTCGGGCATGGCTCGAAGCAGCGACTTTTCACCCGAATATATGCAAAATATTCGATTTCAACAAGAACAAAGTCGGCGACAAGAAATTTTCGCCGATTTTCTTTACAACTATAAAAGGATAATATGGAAATGAGTGAATTACGTGAAGAAATTGAACGTCAATTCGTTGCGTATGGTTTGATTGAACCACCGGCAGAAATTGATGCTTCAACAACGAAAACGCCTTCAGCGCCATTTTCGAAAGATGAAACTATAATGGTGGAAAATATTGAAGCACCGGCCAGTTTTGATGAAAAATTTGCCGCCGATTTCAAAAATTTACCGCCGGAATGGCAACATTTTTTGCGTGCGCATGAAGCAAAAATCAATCAATCAATCGATGAATATGTCAACAAATTGCAAAGTTATGCATGGGTTGATCGTGTGTTTGCCGAACATAAAGAGCGTTTACATCAACAAGGTTTCGAAAAACTGGAACGTTGGTTTGAAGGTTTGGCAGCCATTGATGCCTGCATGCAGCAGAAACCGGCAGAAACACTGAACGCCATCGCCATCTGCTATGGGGTTAAGCCGGTAGCTAAAAACACCGATGCCGCAAGCTCCGGTATAACTCAGGAAGTCATCGGCCGCTTGTGTGATTTGGAACGTGATTATCACGATTTAAGAGAACATATGCAACGCGAGCAATATCAACGCTTGGTTGATTTGGTAACGATGTTCGGCAATCAGACCGATGCTAGTGGTCAACCGTTACATCCTTATTTTAACGAAGTTAAGCAACAGGTTTTCAATCTGCTGCAAACCGGCACGGTTAACGATGTGAGTGAGGCCTATGAACAGGCTTTGTGGTTGCATCCGGCCGTGCGAGAAGAACTGATTAAGCAAAAAATCAGCTCGGCAGCCGTTGAGGCGCAAAAAGCTAAACAAGCTTCTTTTGCACCGAAAGGCAAAGCGGAAGCGCCGGAAAAAGAACTCACTTTGCGTGAGGAAATTGCAAAAAATATGGCAGCTTTCATGGATTAATTTTTTTAAATATTAGAAAAGGAAATATAAAATGAGTAATTCAAATTTTAATGATGTTTTAACCGTAACTTTAGAGAGCCGTTCGCGCACTCTGCGTGATAACGTTTCTAAAAACAATGCCCTTTTGAAGCGTTTGAAAGAGAAGGGAAATCAACGCCCGATTACCGGTGGTTCGAAAATTTTGGAAGAGCTGGAATATGGTGAAGGCGATATGGTTTGGTATTCCGGATACGATACCATCAGCTATTCACCGAAGCAATTGTTTACAGCAGCTGAATATGCGTTGAAATTATGTGCCGTACCGGTAGCTATTTCCGGTGAAGAAACATTGATGAACAGCGGTTCGGAACAAATGATGGATTTGTTGGAAAAACGTATTAATAATGCTGAAAAAACGCTCAGCAATAAAATTGCTAAGGCTATTTACAGTGATGGTACCGGTTCTTCGGGTAAAGAAATCGGTGGTTTAGCGCTTTTAGTGGCCGATGATCCGACTTCGGGGACAGTTGGTGGAATTAACCGTGCGACTTCCGGCAATGAATTTTGGCGTAACCAATCAGTGGCGGCGGCTTTAAGTAAAGATAATATTACTAAAGAAATGAGCGCTTTATATAACAAATGCACGCGCGGCAGTGATAAACCGGATTTGATTGTGTGCGACGATGCTTTATATGCCATTTATGATTCGACCTTGATGGATATGCAACGTTTTTCCGACCCTAAATTAGCTGATGCCGGTTTTGTCAGCCTCAAATTTAAGGGCGCTGATGTTATTTATGACGGCGGTCAAGGTGGTTATTGTCCGGCTAATCACATGTATTTCTTGAACAGTAATTACATTTACTTACGCACACATAAAGATCGCGATATGCGTGTTATCGGTGGTGAGAGAATGGCTATTAACCAAGATGCATTTTATAAAATTATCGGCTGGGCCGGTAACTTGACTATGAGCAATGCAGCTTTACAAGGCGTTTTGATTAACACCGGTTCAACCAGCGGCAGTGATTCATCTGCTTCATAAATAATAGGGCGTTGTCGTTAATTTAATGGCGGCAACGCCTTTTATAATTACCAATTTAATTTTGATCAGAAAGGAAAATAATCATGGATATGGATTTTGCTTTGTTTCAGCAAATGGCGGCTAATGCCGAAGATGAGCGTAATGTGGCGGCGCGCTTTTATGATAAAGCTGTCAAAACAGATAAAGTAGCAGCCAACGGTATGCCGATTTTTAGAAATGTCACTTATGTTGAAATTCGCTTGAAAGACAACAGCACGGAAGTGTTTAATCAACCGGCAACCGAGGAAAAAATCAAGCGTTTTCCGCGTGAATATACTCTTTATAAAATGGCTAAAGAAAAAATAAAAGAGGGAACACCGTTAGAGCAGTTTGCGTTTTTAACAGCGGCCGAAATTGAAACTTGTAAAAGCCGAGGTTTATTTACGGTTGAAGATTTAGCCGCTTTAAGTAAAGAAAAAGTGCAATTTCTTGGCTTGGAAGATGAACATAATTTAGCTCAGAAATTTATGCAGAATGCGCAAAACAACAAAATGGTGGCGGAAATGGCGGCCAAAGAAAAAGAATATCAGCAAAAAATTGCCGATTTGGAAGACAAAGTGCGTGATTTGCAGCAAACAATGCAAAAGCGTTCATGGCCCTTTCATAAAGGAGAGAAAAAATGAAAACAATTTTAGAAATATGTCGCGAAGTGGCTGATTTGGCTGCGGTTAAGCGACCGGAAAATTTATTTAACAGCACAAGCCAGCAGGAAAACATTTTTTTGAGTGTGGCCAAATCTACTTTAGATAGTTTGTTGCGCTATGGCAATTGGGAAGCTCTGACCAAAGAAGGATGTCTTATAACAACGGGGTGTCAAAACAGTTATCCAATTGCCGATTTTGCACCTGATTTCTATTGTTTATTGAACAATACCGTTTACATTAAAGATATGCAAGAACGGGTTATCGGGGCAATTACGCCGGAGCAGTGGATGAAAGAAAAATATTTTTACAGTTCCAGTAATAATGTGAAATTTAAAATCCAAAACGGTCGGTTTGTCTTTTTAAATCCGCCGGCGCAAGAGCTTAAAATCGTTTTTCAATATCGCTCCAACAACATTGTATGGGACTATAAAACACTAGAAGAAAAAAACACTTTAAGTGCCAATACCGATGTGCCGATTTTTGATGAATATCTGGTAAAATTGGGTATTTTGTGGCGTTGGCTAAAGCGGAGCGGTTTGGATTACAGCGAAGAATTTGATGAATATGAACGCGAACTTAGAAAACGCTATGGTACGGAACTTGCAACGCGTGATATTCGTCTGGGTGCGGTAAAAGACGAGATAGGTGAGGGGGTGAATATCAATGTTATTAAGACCGATTAACCGTAACAATAAGTCTATCAGTTATATTTTGCCAGCACCGCTAAAGGGTTTGAATGCGCGTGATAGCTTAGCCGATATGGATGCCGGTTTTGCTATCACCATGGATAACTATATTCCTTCTGATACGAAGGTGGCTTTGCGACCGGGATATATTGAATATGTTACGACCGATGATGCGGTTGAAACCTTAGCTACGTACCAACGTGATAATTTACGGCGTTTTATCGCCATTGCCGGTACAAAGGCTTATAAAATTGTTTCCCAAAATCAAAAAACAGCATTTGCAGATGTTAGTTTTACTTCGGCTTATTGTCAGACAGCGCAATATAAAAACTACCTATATTTCGTGAACGGACAAGATGTACCGAAGATTTTTTATATTGATGACGATGGGGTTGAACATTTCACAAATTGGGGCTTTAGCGGCACCGGTTTGACCGCAGCATCCATTATTAATGTTAGTGTTTCTAAACAGCGTCTGTGGTTTGTGGAGAAAAATTCACTCAGGGTTTGGTATCCTGAAGCGGCCGGTAATATCAGCGGAACTTTACAGTGTTTTGATTTTTCTCAAGTGTGCCGTTTTGGTGGGCATTTGGTGGCAGTTGCCAATTGGACACAAGATGGCGGACAGGGGATTGATGATTTAACGGTATTTATTACTTCGGAAGGAGAAGCTCTGGTATATGCCGGTAGCAATATTAACGATGCCAGTGATTGGAAATTACGCGGTTCGTTTAAAATCAGTCCGCCACTCGGCTATCAATGTTTAATGCCGTATCAGGGAGATGTGGTGGTGATGACCACCACCGGTTATTTGCCTCTGGGTAAAGTTTTGCCGCTGCAACAAGCCAGTGATGCATCTCTTTCTTTCAGCGATGCTATCCGTGGTTTGGTTTTGGAACGCACAGCGCAGAATGCCGGCAAAAAAGGCTGGCAAAGCATCATTTACACGCGTGGCGGTTATGCCATTTTTAATGTACCGTATGCCAATCAATTTGAGCAACATGTGATAAATTTAAACACCGGTGCATGGTGTCGGTGGACCAATATCCGTGCTTATTGTTGGAAGATGTATGATGGGCGATTGTATTTTGGTTCTGCAAACGGCGTTTATTTGTTTGATGAAGGTTACAGCGACAATGGCATGATGATTAATGGCATTATTGAGCAAGCCTATAATAATCTCGGTACCAATGGTTTGAAAAAAATTCAACTCCTTAATCCACGCACCAAGGCCAGCACACGCTATAATTTGGTGATTTATCCGAACATGGATATGAATACGCAATATGTTGATTATACCGAAACCATCGGTCATCCCGGTGTGACTAAGTGGAATAAGGTTAAGTGGTCACATTTGCGGCATCCG
>ONQU01000126.1 GCA_900320035.1 uncultured Rhodospirillaceae bacterium
CATCCAAACGCGCCTGAATTTCCGCCACTGCCGAATTATTTGACGCCGATGAACGCTCGGATTCTGCCAATTTTGCTTCAGTCGCAGTCAATTTGGCCTCAACTTCCGACAATTTTTGTGCCAAACTTCTGTTTTGATTTTCAGCTTCACTAAGCTGGTTTTTATGATTAGACAGCGCCGCATTCAAATTTTGCGTTTCTATCTGCAAACTGTCGATTCGCGCATTGCGTTCTTCTATCTGCGCTTCCAAAGTTTTAATCTTATCTGCCGCTTCGGTATTATTTTGCGCCGCAGTCAAATCGGCCGCCATTTTATCTTTTTCGGCATTCAAAGCAACGGTAAAATCTGTGCGTTGCTTTTGCACCACGGCAATCAATTCTTCAACCACACTGCTCAAACGCGTCAATGAACTCTCGCTTTTCGGTAAATTTTGCATATCCATAATAAAAAACTTCCTTTTATCTAAAATTGTTATATAATCACCTTAATTTAACTTGATAACATAAAGATAATCAAAATGCAAAACTTTATCATCAGAATTACGCAAAAAAAATTTAATTTGATTGCTGAAACCGTGTGTCAATGTTTTATTTTGCCGACGATAAGCGCGGCAGATTTCACGCTTGAATTTGTGCAAAAAGTGCATGCTGCCGGTAAACTGGTGCTTGCACAAGGCGATGATGCGGTGACATTTTATCAAGAATATGGTTTGGACGGTGTGCTTATTGATACGGTTAAAGAAGCCGCGCCGCAGAAGATGATTGAACAGGTGCAAAAACAAATACCGCAAGCTGTTCTTGGGGTTATCAGTCGCAATCGCCGCCATGAAGCAATGTTGGTGAGCGAGTGTGAGCCGGATTTTGTGGCGTTTAAAGTTTGGAATGAGGGTATTGAGCAAACAAAAGAATTACTCGAGTGGTATAATGAATTGTTTTTAATTCAAAGTGCGGCACAAATTGAAGATGAAGCTGTCGATATTGCGGAATTAACGGCTGATTTTGTGATTGTTGATGATGTAAAATTTGAGGCCAATCATGCGCTATAAAATTACGGTAGAATATGATGGAACTAACCTCGTGGGCTGGCAAAAGCAAAAAGACGGCCCGAGCGTGCAGGAATTTTTGGAGCGTGCGATTAACGGCTTCTCGCATCAAACAACCGAAGTTTACGGGGCCGGACGTACCGATGCCGGTGTGCATGCCTTAGCTCAAGTGGCACATTTTGATTTAGATTCGCCTCTAAATGCCTTCAAAATGCAGGAAAGTTTGAATGCACTGTTGCGCAAATTGCACGCGCCGGTAGCGGTGATTAACACGGAAATTGTTGATAAAAATTTTCATGCGCGTTTTTCGGCTAAAGGACGCGGTTATATTTATCGGCTGCTTAATCGCCGCGGGGCGACGCCGTTACGCCTTAATCGAGTGTGGCACTTACCGTTTCCGACGCTTGATATTGCAGCCATGCGAGATGGTGCGCAATACCTCTTGGGTAATCATGATTTCAGCTCGTTTCGCGGTGCGGGGTGTCAGGCACTTTCACCGGTTAAAACGCTCGATAAGCTCGATATTGATATGGCGGGTGATGAGATTATCTTTACGGTTGAGGCGCGTTCGTTCATATATCATCAGGTGCGTAATATGGTCGGCACGTTAGCGGAAGTGGGGAGCGGTAAATTGGCTCCGGAAGATGTCAAGCGGATATTAGAGGCTAAAGACCGCACCAAGGCCGGCATCAGCGCCCCCGCCTGCGGCTTGTATTTGAATAAGGTGATGTATTGAAAAGTATGATAAAATACTTGCATAAAGGGCAGAAAATATATATCTTAATCCCAAAGGAACGATAGGAAAATGATTGCAAAATTACGTGGTATTATAGACACTTTAGGCGAAGATTATTGCATTATCGATGTCAATGGTGTCGGCTATTTGGTAGCGGCATCGGCCAAAACACTCGGCAAATTGGCAACTGGCACGGAAGCATCGCTGCTGGTTGAAACCATTGTGCGTGAAGACAGTATCGCGCTGTTTGGTTTTGCCGATGCATGGGAAAAAGAATGGTTTAATACCTTAACCAAAGTGCAAGGCGTTGGCGCCAAAGTATGTTTGAGCATTCTCTCGGTTTTAACCCCGTCGCAACTGGCACAAGCCATTGGGGCACAAGATAAAACGTCGTTTTGTCGGGCGGCCGGTGTGGGGCCGAAATTGGCGGCGCGTATCATCACCGAACTCAAAGATAAAATCGTCACTGTTCCGGTTAGCAGCAATAATCTTGAGGTGTTAACGGAAACCTCAAAAGCGGCAACGGCAATGCCGGCGGTTGATGATGCCGACTATTCTAAAAGCGAAGACGTTATTTCCGCTTTGGTTAATTTGGGATATCAGCGTTTGGAGGCTTATCGCGCTGTTACCAAGGTGATGAATGAAAACAAAGAAGCCAATGTGCCAACGCTCATCCGTTTGGCGCTTAAAGAATTTGTCAGTAAGGACTTTTAGGTATGAAAGAAGATGCACGTATCGTTAGCCCACAAGCGCAACCGGAAGATGATGGTCATAATGCCAATCCGGTTAATTTGCGCCCGAATTCGCTGAGTGAATTTGTCGGTCAGCGCGAGGTTTGCGAAAATTTGAAGGTATTTATTGAAGCGGCTAAGCAACGTGGCGAAGCCTTAGACCATGTGCTGTTTTTTGGACCGCCGGGGCTGGGTAAGACCACGCTGTCTTCCATTGTGGCCAAAGAATTGGGCGTTGGATTTCGCGCCACGTCGGCACCGATGATTACCAAGTCGGGCGATTTGGCGGCAATTTTAACTAATTTGGAACGCAACGATGTGCTGTTTATTGATGAAATTCATCGCTTAAATCCGGCTATTGAGGAAGTTTTATATTCGGCGATGGAAGATTTTCAGCTTGATTTGATTATCGGTGAAGGACCGTCGGCGCGCTCGGTGCGCATCGATTTGCAACCGTTTACACTGATTGGCGCAACCACGCGTTCCGGATTGTTGTCGAATCCGTTGCGTGATCGCTTCGGGATTCCGTTACGGCTTGATTTTTACACCGATGAAGAACTTAAAAAAATCGTGTTACGTGGGGCGCGGTTGCTCAATATTGAAATTTCCGACGATGGCGCAATGGAAATAGCTAAACGGAGTCGTGGTACGCCGCGAATCGCCGGTCGCTTACTGCGGCGCGTGCGTGATTTTGGTGCGGTTTCGGCGCAAAAAATGATTGATTCACATATTTCGGACATGGCGTTAAAGCGGCTTGATGTCGATAATTTCGGGTTGGATAATTTTGATCGGCGCTATTTGCATTGCATTGCTAAAAATTACGGCGGCGGACCGGTGGGCGCTGATACATTGGCGGCGGCACTATCGGAAGAACGTGACACCATTGAAGAAGTGGTGGAGCCTTTCTTGCTTAAACTGGGCTTTTTACAACGGAGGCCGCGCGGGCGAATTATTTCGCAACAAGGTTATCGCTATTTAGGGCTTCCGATGCCGGCTAAACAAACTAAGCAATATGAATTGCTTGATGTTTTAGGAGAAAATCAGTGACAACAGCAATTTTACCGGCTGAAGGCGTTTTGCAAAACGGCGTTTTTTATTATCCGGTGCGCGTGTATTATGAAGATACCGATGCCGGTGGCATAGTTTATTATGCCAATTATCTGAAATTTGCCGAGCGCGCACGCAGTGAATTTTTGCGCGCATTGGGGGTTAATCAGCAAAAAATATTAGCTGAGCAACAGGCCGGTTTTGTGGTGCGTTCCTGCCATATTGAATATTTGCAGTCAGCGGTTTTGGACGATGCATTAACGGTAACGTGTGAAGTAGCAGAAATGGGCAACGCCAGTACAATCATAAAGCAACAAATTTGCCGCGGCGATGTCGTGTTGGCACAAATTGAAGTGAAACTGATTTTTCTGAGTTTATCCACCCATCGTCCGACGCGCATTTTACCGGAAATTAAAGAAAAATTTATGGCGATTGATGTTGGTGGAGATTAAAAATTGGTTGAGCAAGCGGAACTTTTAAAACAACTGGAAGAACAAAAATATAAATACGGCTTTGTCACCGATATTGAAGCTGATATGGCTCCGCGCGGCTTAAATGAAGATATTATCCGCTTAATTTCGGCCAAAAAAAATGAGCCGCATTGGCTTTTAGAGTGGCGTTTGAAGGCCTACCGCCATTGGTTGACCATGAGTGAGCCGACTTGGGCCAAACTTACCTTTGAACCGGTTGATTATCAAAGTTTGTTTTATTATGCCGCTCCTAAACAGAAGGTAAAGCCGAAAAGTTTAGATGAAGTTGATCAAACGTTGCTCGATACTTATAACAAACTGGGGATTCCGCTGAAAGAACAAGAAGCCCTAGCCGGTGTGGTGGCGGTTGATGCGGTGTTTGACAGCGTGTCGGTAGCAACCACTTATCGAGCGCAATTAGCTGAAAAAGGTATTATCTTTTGTTCCATTTCCGAAGCCATCAAAGAGCATCCGGATTTGGTGCAAAAATATTTAGGTTCGGTGGTTCCTTATACCGATAATTTTTATGCCTGTTTAAATTCAGCCGTGTTTACCGACGGTTCATTTGTGTATATCCCGAAGGGCGTGCATTGTCCGCTAGAACTTTCAACGTATTTCCGCATCAATGCGCAAAATACCGGTCAATTTGAACGCACGCTGATTGTGGCCGAAGACGATAGTTATGTTTCCTATTTAGAAGGTTGCACCGCGCCGCAACGCGATGAAAATCAGCTGCATGCGGCAATTGTAGAAATTGTGGTGCTGAACAATGCCGAAGTTAAATATTCGACCGTGCAAAATTGGTATCCCGGCGATGAAAACGGTAACGGCGGGGTTTATAATTTTGTAACCAAACGTGCCGCTTGCCGCGGTGTTAATGCTAAAATTTCGTGGACACAGGTGGAAACCGGTTCGGCCATAACATGGAAATATCCGTCATGTATTTTGCAAGGCGATAATTCCGTGGGCGAATTTTATTCGGTGGCAATAACCCATCATCATCAACAGGCCGATACCGGCACCAAAATGATTCATTTAGGGCGCGGCACACGTTCTAAAATTATCTCCAAAGGCATATCGGCAGGACATTCCAACCAAACTTATCGCGGATTGGTTGATGTGAGCAAAAATGCCACCGGTGCGCGCAATTTTTCGCAATGTGATAGTTTACTCATCGGCAATCATTGTGGGTCACATACCGTGCCGTATATCCGAAATCGCAACCAATCAGCGGTTTTGGAACACGAGGCAACGACCTCCAAAATCAGTGATGAGCAATTATTTTATTGCTTACAGCGCGGCATCGGCGAAGAAGAAGCGGTGGGCTTAATTGTTAATGGTTTTTGTAAAGAAGTTATGCAAAAATTGCCGATGGAATTTGCTATTGAGGCCACAAAGTTAATTAATATCAGCTTAGAAGGCAGTGTAGGATAAATAAAATCGTTCTATTTCGACAAAAAACACTTGCAAAACCCGAAAAAAGATGTTATGATACAGACAATAAAAAAATTATTATGGCATTACGCTACAAATTATGTCTCTTATTAAGAGCATTAGTGTTTGCCATGAGATTCCGGTTTGTCGTATTTTAAGTTAGTTAGCAATAATTAGCGGCGTGCGATGAATTTTCTCTCTTTTGATTTTTTATATTAACCTCTCCCGTCACCGCATCTTGATGCACCGGCGGGACTTAAAAATTAAATAAAATGGCAAATATTAAAGCTATTCTCGCTAGCGTCCTCGTGATGTTGGTGAGCGCACCATTTTTCGGTGCAGGTCTTGCTTATGGTGAGACCGCAAACGGGAGTGCCCCAAAAGCCTCCCAAGTTGTAAATGGCGACAACGCCGGCATCACAGCAACCTTGCTTGATGGCGGCCGTTGGCAGTTGGTAGGTATGGGCTTGTCCCTAACTGCTGACTCTGCCGAGTGGAGCCGCGAGCGCTTTGCGTTCGTAAATGCCACTAAGGTTGCTGGGACGGATTCCGTCGAGGTGACCTTGAGCAGAAATGGACAAGAACTGTGCTTCCGCACACTCAAGCCAAATTGGCTCGAGGTTCTGCCCAGCCAACCGGTCTACCGTGACCGTCTCTTTGTGCGTACTGCATCAGCATATGCAAAGAGAGAATATTTCACGGTATTGACCTCCGCCGACGCTCCCCATTATCAGGAGCACAACGTCGGCGGTCTGGCAGAGTGGCCCACCGTCGCCGCTGCGAAACCTTCGCAGCAAGTGGCCTTCACCGGCACACCGACACCCCGTCAGGGCGGAGGTGTTGTCCTCAAGGTGGAGGAGTCATCAGAGGCCAAGGCCGTTCATACCATCGCAGATGGTGTAAAGAACGGTACCATCGTCATCGGCAAGCCGATGAAAAAAGGCCTCAAGCGGAAGTAATCTCCCGCTCCTTTCACCCCCGTTTCTCGTGCAGAGATGGGGGTTTCCTTTTTTTGCAGCATTATTTCGTTTTTCTATATTGTCATCCCTCGATTGCGCAAGCAATCGTCAAGGGATCTTCGAATTAAATAATAATGTCATCCTTCGTTTTTCTACAATGTCATCCCTCGCCAAGGGTTTAAAACCCGA
>ONQU01000125.1 GCA_900320035.1 uncultured Rhodospirillaceae bacterium
CACGTCCGGTGCTAAACCAACCTGACGTAACACCCGAATTGCCTCAACGCGCGCCTGACGTCGCGGTAAATGTCCGTTTTCCAGCAAGCGAAATGCCACATTTTCCCACACACTCAAACTATCAAACAAAGCACCGCCTTGGAACAACATCCCCATTTTTTGATGAATGTCTTTTTTACGACCGATAACTTCTTCGTCATCAATTTTAATTGAGCCGCAATCCGGTACCAATAGCCCCTGAATACATTTAATCAGAACGGATTTTCCCGTTCCTGAGCCACCGATAACCACCAGCGATTCTCCTCGACGCACATCTAAATCAACGCCATCTAAAACTTTTTTCTTGCCGAAGGCTTTATACAAATTTCTGATTTCAATCTTATTTTCTGCTATTTCCATTTTGCAATCCCTACCTCGAGAAAATAATCTCTGTAATCAAATAGTTAAAGATTAAAATTAATATTGAAGATGAAACAACCGCATTGGTTGTTGCCTCACCAACGCCTTGCGCCCCGCCTTTCGAGCGATAACCGTGATAACAACCCATAATGGCGATAATAAAGCCGAAAACCGCCGCTTTAATAACACCGGTCATGACATCAAGGGTTTGCAAATTGTTCATTGTATTATTGATATAGTTCGCCGGATTGAAATCAAGCTTATAAATACTGACCAAATAACCACCGAAAATGCCGATAACATCGCCAAACAAAACCAAAAGCGGCATCACCAAAAGGGCTGCCCATACGCGTGGGGCAATCAAATAGCGAAACGGATTAGCCGACAAAGTGACCAATGCGTCGATTTGTTCGGTTACCCGCATGGTGCCGATTTCTGCCGCCATGGCCGCGCCGATACGTCCGGCCACCATTAAGGCAGACAATACCGGTGCCAATTCACGGGTTACCGAAATCAATACAACTAACGCCACGGCACTTTCCGCGCCATATTTAGAAATACCGGAATAAGTCTGAATGGCAATTACCATACCGGCAAACAATGTGGTTAAACCGACAACCGGTAAAGAATAAAAACCGATGTTAATAAATTGACGGCCGAATAATTTAATATAAAAAGGTGGCATAAAGCAATTATAAACCGATTTACACAAAAAGCGGGTAAAATAACCGAGATTGGTGACAAACGCCACCAATGGTTTGCCTAATACCTGTAAAAATGAAATTATTTTCCCCTCTCTCATGACCTATCCTTTATCGCTTCATCATTTATGACGACATCGTATAATTTAGCCTTCACTTTTTCCGGTGCCGAATTTTCCTTAGCATACAAATCTATTCTTTCAATTTCAAGTCCTAAAATATTTTCGTGCGCAGTTTTCGGCATACGTTCGATCTGGGTTGGTTTATCTACTAAATTAACCACCAAATCGACAGTGCTTTGAGCTACAAATGGTCTTCTGACCACACCAATACCGCGGATTTCCAACAAACCTTGCAAATTTTGCGGTGCTTCGCCATAAATTTTTTCAGCAGCAACATATAAATTTACCACATCATCCGCCACCAGATGTACTTTGTCATCAGCCAGCAGACGCAACGCTAAATCAGACTTACCGCAACCGCTGGAGCCCTTAAACAAGACACCTTTTCCGCCTATTTCGACCATTGTGGCGTGTATTTGCATTTTTTTACACATTGGCCAAACGCCTTATTTTATCTTCATTGGTAGCTGAAATGGTGATTTTGCGCGCTTCGCCTTGCGCCACAAATTCTACCTGCCACATATCGCGTGGGGCAAATGACCCCATTTTTTCCGGCCATTCCACAAGACTAACCCCGTCGTAAAAGGCTTCTTCAACACCTAGCTCAAAAATTTCCGATGCTTCCTTCAGGCGATATAAATCGTAGTGAAAAATATCAAATGCGTCGGTATAGTAGTTTTGCACCAGTGTAAAGGTCGGACTAGGGACTTCCTCCTCGGAACCGACAAAAAACTGAATAAAAGCACGAGCAAACACACTTTTACCCATACCCAACGTTCCTCTTAGCGCCCAAACGTCGCCGCGTTTGGTAACTTTTGCCAAGCGCACGGCAATTTGTGCTGTTTCAGCTTCACTATTTGAAATAAAAACTTTTTCCATTAAAACAACCCGCTGAGCCAATCCATAAAACCGGAACCGCCGGATTTAGAATTGGTAATTGTAATTTTAACTTTACGATTTTGAATACGCCGCCAGTCCCAAGGTTTATAAAAGCGACCGCTCCACAATCCGCGTCGATTGGCTGCCGCTTGTTCTTCATACGGCACATAAATCGCCGTATTTTGTGTATATGCCACTGCCCAACCGGCATTAGCTACCACTGCCGCAACATCGTATTTGCCATCTGCGCTAAAACAAACACCGGTTGCCCGTTGACGCTCTATTTTACCGACAATATGGCATTTTAGAGGACGTTCCTGTAACCAATTTTGCAACCATGTTAAGGCTCTTTGACCGCAACGATAAGATCCGCCATGGCGATCAGCGCAGGTTTGTTCAGGATCAGGGGCATCAATACCGAGTAATTTAATGTATATCCCTTCCAAACGCAAAACACTGGCGGTTATGACCGTTGCTTTTCCTTCAATATAAGGATAGTCGGTCGGATTGAAATCTATTCCCAAACCGCTATTATCATCACCCCCGAAAAAACGGCTAATTTTATCCATAAAACCATCATCTTCGGTTGCAGGCGACAGCGCAACGGTTTGCGATGCATTCGGATATGCTTGTTCCGCCGTAATTTCCTCTGGTTGCTGATGGGCATTATACACCTTTTTGCGGCCGCCTAATTCGGCTTCTAAATCAGCATAATCAAGAATTTCATCTGCATTGACAATTGCCTGTTGGCTACGCGGACGACCGCTGATAAATGTGCCGAGTGATTTACCCTGCCCCATGAGCCCCAAGCTATATAAAATGAAAACAACCACCGAACCGATGATAAAAAAAGAGGAAACAAACCCCATAGCACGCCACATCACTTTGGCTATGACATATAACAATATGAAAGCTATGATGACAACAATAAAGCCGAAACCTTGTGCTAAAGCGCTGTCACTTTGAATGCTTAAACCGCCGAAATACATGGCGCTCATGAAAAATAAAACCAAGAAAAGTTTTTTCCATACCGACATAAAAATGCTACTCCGTTTTATTCAAACTTGGCGTTATTAGAACACACATTTTTGTTAATTGCAAGCTATTTATCGGATTGGTGACACAAAATACAACTTTTAAGTTCGTTTTTGCTTGACGTTTGCGCAATGGAAAGTGTAGAATGAAAATATCAACAGAATTATTATGTAAGACATTTAGATATAAACCACTTTAGCGGATTAGCGCAGCGGTTTTCAAGTGTTTTTCATAATGATTCTGTTTTTTGAAGTGAGTGTTGATTAAAATAAATAGAAGATTATGAAGGATGTTGATTGCTTTTTAGAAAACGTCGTTTTGTATATATGCATCGGCGTGATGAGCGGCAGTGCTGCTGTTATTATTGGAATGTTAATAGGTGTTTTAATCCGCTAAAAAAACAGCGTTTTTGTTTTCCTTCACGGGAGAGCAGAAACGCTGTTTTTTTAATTTAGCACAGCTGTATTTTACAGCCACTTAACTTCCAAAATTTCGTATGATTTTTTGCCGGACGGGGCCAAATATTCGGCCACATCACCGATTTCCTTGCCGATTAAGGCGCGGGCTAACGGTGATGAAAGCGAAATTTTATTTTTTTCAATATCGGCCTCGTAATCACCGACAATTTGATATTCACTTTCTTCATCGGTATCAATATTAGCCACCAGAACCGTAGCCCCGAAACGTACAATATCGCCACTCATTTGCGACGGATCAATCACTTGCGCACGGCTGATAACCGCTTCTAATTCCTGAATGCGTCCTTCATTAAAGCTCTGCTTTTCTTTCGCGGCCGAATATTCGGCATTTTCCGATAAATCACCTTTAGCTCTAGCTTCGGCAATTTCCGCAATAATGTTTGGACGCTCTACGCCTTTGCGATTTTTCAATTCTTGTTCCAATAAATTATAACCGACTTTGGTCAGTGGAAACTTATCCATTGTTCTTTCTCCTAAATTTCTGCTCTTTGTACACATTTCGAAAGTTAGAAAAATCAGACTGCGAAATATCTCTATTTCACAGCCGCGATTTTTCAAATTATGGGTTTATTATACGCCTAAAAAATCAAAAATCAAGCGTATTTTTGCGCTTATTTGCAAAATCAACTATTGACAAAAACATTAAAACATGCTTTACTGTTGGCAATCATTTAATTATTAACATAAAAATTATGAGCTTATGATTTTTTTAGGAATTGTCGGGGCGAAAAGCCCGATGGGAAAATTGGTGCTCCAAAAAATTAAAGAACACCATAAAGAATATCAAATTTGTTTTGTGGTTGACAGTCGTGCACAGAGGTCACGCAAGAATGCTGTATTTACTGATGTGGAAGATGCTCTTTTAACATTTCCACCGACTTTAGTGCTTGATTTCGGTGAATCCCAAACAGCTTATGAGCGTGGTAAAATTTATCAGCATTATCATGTCCCTGCCATTATGGAAACGGACGGATTTGATGAGGATAAAATAGATTTGCTTAATGCTGTTCGCCGAGCCAGCACAAATTCTCCGACACTGGTTATTGAGCCGACATTTTCTTTTAACCAAGTGCTGGTATTTGAGCAAACCTTGTCAATATTGAGAGCATTGGCACCGAATGTTAATGGTGTTTACATTAACTTCAGCCATGAACCTCTCAAAGAGTTTAACTTTGCACCTTATATGTTGTGGATTAATAAATTCAATCAGGCATTGGGATTGAACGATTTCAAACCGCAGGCGGAAGAAAGATTATCTTTTGATTTGATTCCGCAGTATAAGTTCAAGAGTTGTCGATGTAAATTCGGTCTCGTTGAGGTCGAATTGATGTGCTATTTGGCTAAAGCCGATTATTGCGAACAGGATCCTTACGATTGTGAACTTGCGATCATTTTGCAACAATCGAAAATTGTCACATTCTTTCGAAATAAGGATGATGACACATGGCGCGGCTTGGAAATGCTGATTGATTATGTGGCCAAGCATAAAACGGCTCAAAATGCTGAGATTTCAAGCATATTACCACAATTGGTACAACAGCGTATGTCGTAAAACTAAAGTCCGGTAGAAAATACCGGACTTTAGTTTTTAGAATAAATTCTTTATTTTTATTTTTTTTTATTTTTAACTTGCCAAAAGACAAAAAAAAGTTTATGTTAGTGGCGTTATGAAATTATTAATTTACAAATTTATATAATATGGAACAAAAAAATACTTCAACAATTTGGCCGGTGCAGGCACCTTGTCAGATTGCGTATCAAGATCCCGTCAGCGGCTATTTTTGGCTGCGTCCGTACGTGGATTTGCAACGAAAAAGCAAAATTTGGGGAATTGCCATCGACGGTATTGTTTTCCGCTTGGTGCATGAAGTTAATGGTGATTGGGACACCGCCATAACGCTCAAACATGAAAAAAGTCGGGCACAGATGGCAACAACAACCGAGTTGGATATTGCGTTTGCATACAAAGACGCTTTCAATGACGTTGTGGCATTGCTCAAAAAATTGGATATAAATGCCGAAGCGTGGTATAATGGTTGGTATTGGTCCAATGAAAATCAAGGTGATGAGGCCGTCGTTGTCGATATGACCGATTGTCATCCCGAACTTGTGCCGAAGCGTTATCGCAACGGATATGTGCGTCTGGTGAGTCACTATGTGGTTAAAAAGCCGATTACGGTCGGTTATAATTTGGTTTACCTGCATGAAGGTAAATTTAAATTGGCAACCGATTTTCGACCTTATTTAAGCCCGTATTTATGGGGTTTGGATGGCGGTAAATATTACCTGCATTTAAACGAAGAACCTCAGCGATTGACTCTAGAGGCCGGTTTGGCAAGGGCCGCAGGTTTTTGTACGGAAAATCTGAAAATAGATTTACCAAGCAAAGAGGAATTGGAAAAAGTGATTAAAGAGAAAAATGCTCTCAATAACGCTTTGGTTATTCTCTCAGCCTACGGTGTTAATGTTGATTTAGTCAACAACCGTGAACCGCATTGGTTAACCAAAAATCTGTATCACAAAAACGGTTTTGACGGCTTTGTGACGTATTTCAACCGTCTCGTTCGTGCCGATGAACCTTGTATTTGTCGGTTGGTTGGGCGCTCTAAAGGCAAAATTGAATTTATGTAATCTCAAAAAGAACCTTAAAAACTTGTTGTTTTTAAGGTTCTTTTTGTTTATAGTGGCGTTCAAAGGAGAAAAAAATGCAATTGAGCGCCAAATATCAAGCTGTTTTAGAGATTATGCAAAAAATCTGGCAAGATCAATATCCTGCCGATAATATCATCAAAGAATATTTGCGTAATCGCAAGTATATCGGCTCTAAAGACCGTAAATTTATCACCAATACCATTTGGGACATTATTCGCCATCGCAGTCGTTTGGAATTTGATTGCGGGTGCTGCGAACCGCGTTTTTTACTACTGGCTTATTTACAGCAAAAAGGAGAAGATTTAGATATTGTGGCTGATGGCTCGGCTTATGGTTTAGCGTGCGTTGATAAAATTGAAAAACAGCAATTATTGCAATTAAAAGAAGATGTTTATCCGCCTTATATTGAACTTGAATGCCCGAAGTGGTTATATGAAAAAATTAATGATAAAGCCTTAATTGAATCATTAAATACCACCGCTTCGGCCGATATCAGGGCTAATTTTATCAGTCGTGAAGATGCTAAAAATAAGTTACAAAAAGAAGGATTGTTTTTTTCTTACACTCCCTACTCTCCTTATGGTTTACGTTCAGCAGAACGTTTGAATTTACAAAATTGCACCGCCTATCAAAATGGTGAAATTGAGGTGCAAGATGAAGCTTCGCAACTTGGAGCCATTTTGTGCGATGTGCGTGCTGAACATAAAATCATTGATTACTGCTGCGGCGCCGGCGGTAAAAGTTTGTTACTGGGTGCTATTCTAAATAATAAAGGAATAATTTTTGCGCATGATATTAACCCTAAGCGGATGGAAAATTTAAAGCCGCGTGCCGAGCGTTTAGACATTAAAAACATACAGTTGGTAAGTGAGCTTAAACCGCAGGACAAATATGACCGTTTTATTATTGATGCACCATGCTCGGGAAGCGGTACTTGGCGACGTTCACCGGACGCTAAATATCGCCTCACGCCAAAGCAGTTGAAGGCTATTGAGCAGGCGCAAGAGGAAATTTTAGAAATTGCGGTTAAACATTTGACACCGAATGGCAAAATTATTTATATGACATGCTCGGTATTACCGGAAGAAAATGAGCTGCGGATTGAAAATTTTTTAGCAAAACATCCACAATTTACAACCGTTGATATGGAAAAATTATGGGAACGTAAATTGGAGTTACCTTATCCTTCAACGGAAAAACGTTGGCTGAAATGTTCACCGCTAACCACCGGTACCGACGGCTTTTTTGTTAGTGTTTTGCAATATAAATAAAATTAGAAAAACGGATTATATGCCCACTGCAATAAGGCTTGACGTTGTTTGCGGCGGCAATCTAAATCAAAAGCTAAACAATTATGCTTGATTTGTGCTTGGTGACGTTTAAAAGCGCGCCACCGCTTAATTTGCCAAGCATCAACAGCGGCTATACGGCGTCCCATATAATAGCGGCAATACCACTGAAACCAACCGCGCGGATCGGGGGCGATTATCCAACCGCGGCGTTGCCATTCACCAAGCGACATACGCGATTTTATTTGAAAATAATTAGCTTGAATATCCGGCTTCTGAGGCGATAATTTTGCCTCTGTAAACCATGTGGACGGAAATTCATCTTGACAATCATTCATATAATGTCCTTCAAAAACACCAAGTGCCAACATCTGCGGCGGTGTCAATTCCGGCTGAAATTCCGATGCAAAATTTTTTCCTATCGGTTCGTCATAAGTATAGACATAACCTTGTTGCATTTTATCATTTACCACCATTTTAATCTCCTAACATTAATATAGTAATTTATTGATAAATAACTATATTTTTATTGATTTTTGACAAAAGTTATGATAAAAAGGAAATATGAGGAAATAACCATGACTGATAATGAACCAAAAATTGATAAAGTATATGAGGAATCTTGTGCCTGTTTGCTACCGATATTTAGGGCGGCAAAAGAGATGTGCGAGTTCATCTGTGATGATAAAGATTATTTTAAAAGCGGACGACCGCTTGAACAATTGTATCATATGGCTATTGTTTCCAAAGTGGTCCAAGATATCAATAAAAGTTGCGATTCAGTAGATGAAGCCGCTAAAAGTATTCGTATCGCAAGAATATATAATGAAAATAATTTTTATATCAGTAACGGCAAATGTATCAGGGTTGGCAAACTGTTGGAACGCCCCGGGGTGGCTGATTTTATCAAAGCCGGTAACATAGCGTATAATGAGCAATATGCAAATGAATATTTAGATGCCTTTCAAGACGATGCTTATCCGTTATTTAATAATAAAAAGCCGCTTTGCTCGGTGACCGGAAATGTTTTGAACTGGAAATATATGAAAAATTCTTTAGTATTAAAAACTACTGTTATGGTGGATCAACGCACATTTAATCTGAGTGAAGATACCGTGGCTAAAATCAATGAATTTTGCGATATAAAACAGGCACAGTTTGTTAAGCAAATGCAACTTCATACCCAAAATAAATTTAAGACCTGAATGTATAAAAGGACGAGGCAATGGCAGTAAATGTAGATGATATAGAAACGATTAAAGACATATCGGGGTTGAATTTTGGAGAACACGCCGGTTTGTTGCGGTCATTACAAAAACAAGCTGAAGAAACACCAGAAACAGCGAGTTCGTTATTGCCTAAATTTTATCGTTTGCTTGAAGGAAAAGGTACAAGTTCGGATATGTTACCGGTTGCCGCCGAAACTTTTGCAGCTATTTCAAAAAATCTTTCGCAAGCACAAATAGCCGAAGCACTCAATACTCTCCACAATCAAAACAGGGATAATCTTATAGAGCGTGGAGCCAGTTCATTTTGTATGTCGAATCCCGCATGCGCCGAACCGGTTTTTAATTTTATAGCGTCACAAGTAGAAAAAACGCCATATAGTGATGATAAGAAAAACTTTTTCATGCCGGCGATTAGAAATATGACTATAGCTATTGTATATGCCGCAAATGAAGAAAAGAAAAAAATGCTGGAAAAGATGGAATCTTTGGAACCTGCCGTTCAAGACATTTTCTATTTGCACTACGCCAAACAATTGGTGCATCAAAGTACGATAAAGCCGATTATTTTATTGGAAAAACTAAAACAATATGAAATTAAAAAATCCACTAATTATGCTAAATTGTACCAAAATATCGATGCTATTATCAAAGCTGATAATACGAAAATAGATGAATGTCTGCATTTTATCAGTTCAACTATAGAAAATCCCCAAAATGATGTTTATGATTTAAAAGCGGCTTATGAAGTTTTGGGACAAATCCGTAATATTTACTCGCATAAAGAAAAAGTGGATGCGATTTTCCTGCGCGGCTTACGTAATCCGCAGAATAATTTGAGTTCCAAAAAAGCCGCTTATCGCCAAATGGGCAGAATTGATGAATTAACATCACGCTCATCTATTGGGCAACGTGTCGAAAAAACGGACGATAATCAATACGGATTTAAGAGCGTTGACTATATAACGGACAATGAACCTGCCGTTTTGTTCTTGGGCGGTAATGCTACAAATTCCGACAGAAGTGCCAATGGATATCTCTCATCATTAGAAAAACTTTTGCAATACCATAAGATAGAGGAAAATATTGCACTTTATGCCGCAATTTATGATTTTGGTGAGTTTGATGATAAAGCAATCGCATTCAATGACAACTTAGCTCGAACAAAATTAATGCAAGACCATCACCGCTCGGTAAAATTAAATAAACAACTTAATGAAGATACACTTCATCCACGTTATGTCGATGATTTATTTGATAAAGCACTATTAAACCGTATAAGCGATAAAAATGGGAAAAGATTGTCGACTGACGAAGCTTGCGCGAAAATACGCAAATTAACAATTGTGGCACATTGCCATGGTGCGTATACATTTCTTAAATTAGAGGAGAAAATGCAAAAGAAAATGCAGGAGCTGGGTTATTCCGCTGAGGAACGTGCTAAAATTCAGCACGAAATGTTATGCGTGGCTCATGCCCCTTATGCGCCGCTCAGTATTTCTAAATCAACAATGATTTCTTTTGCTTCAGCACAAGATTTGGAAATAAGTCACCATAACAATTTTGAAACCGAAATTCGGGCTATGGCAAAAAATAATGAGGTACTGTTGAGTTATTTTCCAGGCAAACAAGGTGAACTTTTCTTAACACCTTCGATGGGTGAAGATGTCGAGGAACACAATTTTTTAGGTTATGATACAACACAAAAAGGTTTGAGCAAAGAAGGGAAAGCTATTTTAGGATTGGCGGGTAATGCTATTGTTAACGGCGTCAGAAGTTCGCTGGCCGACAAACCATTGCCTCCAGTTAAAGCCCTTGTTTGCGGTCAAGATGAAAAATGCCAAAAATTATTTGATAAATTAAAAGAAAACGGTGCTAAAATGTGGCAAAAAATATCCTTAAGCACGGCAATTCGCCAAAAAGCTAAATACAAAGAAGGACAAGGCAATGGTTAATGTATTGAGCGAAAATTCTTATACCGATGGTAATAGCTGTCAAATAACGCAAGAATTGTCTGATGGTAGTTGGCGTGAAATTAGTAGGCATGGTGATGAAGTCTACAAGATTAAAACCATCCAAAAAGACGGTTCGTATATTATCACAAACAGAGATAATATCAAAACCGAAGAATTAACGTCTGATGGCTATTTGCGTGAATACAATATTTTGACGCAAAAACTGAAAAAAGAAACATCGCCGGACAAGGTAATTAAAACTTACTACGATAACGGCAATGTCGAAACAATCAGAGATGAAGCAAAAGGTGTATACTCTTCCTATTATGAAAATGGCAATTTAGCCAGATATGAAGATAAAAATTATGAAGTGTATAAAGATATAACAGGCAAAGTTAATTATGAGCTGAAAGACGGAGAAATAACCATCAATCCGAATTGGTTTTCGTATTATCGCCTCGGTGTTAAATCACAAAACAATGATGAACATTGGGAAGAAAAATGTATGCTTAATCCTACGAAAAAGACCTTACTTTGTTTGGGTGGTGATCAAACCAGAGAGGCACGCCGTGCCAATGGCAACATTAACGGCTTTGTAAGTGTCATGGGGCTATCTTTAGAAAATATAAGTGATATGCAACTTGTTGCCTGTTATCGACCGCAGAATGATCTTTTAAGGTGGATTTGGCATAAAGTACGTGGATTTGATAAACAATATAAAAACGATTGTAAACGCGAAATTTTGCAAAAATTTATGCCGTTTATGGCGCGGCAGATTGATGGAAAATGGGAGCGTTTGCCGATTAATGAACTTTATCAAAATTTTCGCAACATTATGATTCAGGCACATTGTTATGGTGCCAATGATTTACCATACTACACTCAGGTTTTTAAAGAGACAATGACGAAACTGGGGTATGAAAAACCGATCCAACAACAAGCACTTAAACAAATCATATGCATCACCAATAACAGCCAACGCGATTTAACCGATGATTTGGGCTTTACCACGATACATCGTTATTCGGTTAAAGACGGACAAACGGAAGTTGAATATGAAACCAAATATTCTGATGAATATCCGCTGTTTATGCAAGATAATGAAAAGTTTGCCGCACAAAAAGGTAATCAAGCGGCCTTTGTTGAAACCAGACCCAATGAGATGATTATGGCTTTTGATAAAATTTTGCTTTATGCCAGCCATGGTGAGGAGCATAACGAAGGTTTTTGGGTAACCGAAAAATTAGATTTAACAACCGTTGGCAAAAATCAGGCTCATTTAATGGCCAAAATAGGGCTGTTTTGGTATCACAATCATGAGGAAATACCG
>ONQU01000123.1 GCA_900320035.1 uncultured Rhodospirillaceae bacterium
AAATCATCACCGGCAGCACCTTGTTCAAACGTTTTTACGGCCGTTGCTTGAGCTGCTTCGGCGGCTTCTAACCCGCGGCAAATCTTGGTTGCTTCAAAGGCTAAAATTTTCTTAGCTTCGTTAATTTCTTTATCCTGCAATTGCTCCAAACGCCGCACCTCATCCATTGGTAAATCGGTGTATATGCGTAAACATTTACCGACTTCGGCATCACCGATATTGCGAAAATATTGATAGTAATCGTATGCCGGTAATTTTTCATCATTTATCCATACCGCATTACCTTCTGATTTGCCCATTTTTTTACCGTTTGAATCGGTAATAATCGGGCTGGTAAAGCCGAATAATTCGGTATTGTAACGGCGGCGGCCGAGCTCAGTGCCGGACGTAATATTGCCCCATTGATCGGCACCGGCAATTTGCGCCCGACAATTATATTTTTGCAATAAAACACAAAAATCATAACCCTGCAAAAGCATATAATTAAACTCTAAAAAAGACATCGGTTGCTCGCGCTCCAAGCGGCTTTTGACGCTATCCATCGTCAACATGCGATTAACCGAATAGCAAGTGCCGATATCGCGCAAGAAAGCGAGGTAATTCATATCCTTAAACCAATCCCAGTTGTCAACCATAAGAGCGTCGGTTGGGCCGTCACCAAAACGCAGAAACTTGGCAAACGATTTTTTTAAGCCTACGTTATTATGCGCTAAAGTCGCTTCATCTAAAAACGGACGAAGTTTATCTTTACCCGAAGGGTCGCCGATTCGCGCCGTGGCACCGCCAACCAAAGCAAGCGGTTTATGGCCACATTTTTGAAACCAACGTAACATCATCAACGGCACAATGTGACCGACGTGCAAACTATCACCGGTGGGATCAGAACCTAAATAACCAACTGCCGGTTTGCCGCCTTTTTCACATTCATAAAGGTAATCATCAAAGCCCTCGATATTTGTGCATTGATTATAAAAGCCGCGTTCTTGCATAATATTTAAGAATTCTGATTTAAATTGTGTCATGGTTAATCCTTCAAGTTTATACTAAATTTTAACGTATATTAGCATATAATTTGCCCATTGCAACAGGATTGTGAGAGTTTATGATAATAAAAAATATTAGTGCTCTAGGCATATATGGCGGTGCGTCGCTTAACTCAATTGAACTGGCTTTAATTGATAGTGACGGGATTGATGTTTATAATGTGCTGAAGACGGTAGTGATTCCATATCCGGAGTCATTGGCGCTGGACATCAGAGCGGTAATCAGCCGGCGCTTGTCGGATTATAATGAGCTGGAAAATGATGAAGATGTGCGGCAACTAAAAAGTAATGTAAGTGACTTTTACGTTGAAGCCGTTAATCATTTCAGTGCTGATGCAAAAGTTGATGTTATCGGTGTTGATAGTTTAACCATAGGTTGTGATATTGCCGACAAATGTTCTTATCAAATAGAGGACGGACAGCGAATTTGCGAAGGTTTAGGGTGCCGAATTGTTACCCATTTTCATAAGGCAGATTTATTGACCGGCGGGCAGGCTTCACCGCTAATGCCGGCTTTTGTTGATGCTATCGGGCAAAAATTGCCTAAACCGGCATTGTTTGTTTATATTGGTGCGGTATGTAGCTTGATATATTTAGGCGAAACCGGTGAAATGGTTGCTTTTGATTGTGCGCCCGGATTGGCGATGATTGAAGATTGGACTTTTCGGCACGCCAAAATGCAGACAGATTATAATGGTAAATTAGCGGCACTAGGTAAGGTGCAACAGCAGATTTTAGAGGTATTACTGCGACATAAGTTTTTGCATCAATTGCCACCGAAAGCGTTGGATATTATGCGATTCAGCGATAAAAAAGAACATCTGGAGGGGTTGTCTCTGGAAGATGGTGCAGCCACAGCGACAGCTTTTATTGCCGATGCCATCTATCAGGCAGCGCTTGATTTTTTACCGAAGATCCCCGCAGATATTTATGTTGTGGGTGAAGGAATTAAAAATCCGACGCTATGCCGTTTTCTCAAGCAAAACTTTGCGCCGCGTGAAATTAACATACTACCGCAGTGGCGCACGCTAGGGGCGGCCGCAACGGCATTTAATGCGGTGCGCAGATTATATGCTTTGCCGTTGACTTTTCCAACCACAACCGGCACCAATGAGCCGATGAGCGGAGGTGAAATTTATGAAAAAAAATGAAGTAATAAGCGTTGAGGTTATCGATTTATGCAAAGACTATGGCTCAATTTTGGCGTCGGATCATATCAATTTGCAAGCACATCAAGGCGAAATCATTGCCCTTCTGGGGCCGAATGGTGCCGGTAAATCGACTTTAATGAATATGATTGCCGGTTATTTGGCGCCGATGTCGGGAAATATTAAAATTTTAGGTCAAGATATTACTGAGGCGCCGATTTTTGCTAAACAAAACATCGGTTTTTTGCCGGAAGGCTCGCCGCTTTATGCCGATTTAAGTGTGAAAATGTTTCTCAATTATATGGCTCAATTGCGCGGAGCGGGTAAGAAGGCTGTGCAGAATGTGGCGCAAATTGCAAATATTACAAATGTGATGGCGCAAAAAATTGAAACATTGTCTAAGGGCTATTTGCGGCGCGTCGGCTTTGCGCAAAGTATTTTAGCAAATCCGCCGATCTTGCTGCTTGATGAACCGACTGACGGTTTAGATCCTAACCAAAAGGAATATATGCGCAATTTGATTATGCAAATGGCATCTGATAAAACAATTATCATATCGACGCATTTGTTAGAGGAAGCAGAAAGTATATGCAATCGGATCATTATACTTGATAAAGGAAAAGTAAAAGCTGACGGTACATTGAAACAAATATTGCAAAAAACAAAAACCAAGACTTTGGCGGCGGCATTTCGGCAATTAACAACAGAGCAGGAGGCAGATTAAGATGCAAAAACTTTGGGTTGTCACGAAAAATGAATTATGGCGTTATTTTGTTTCACCGTTGGCTTATGTTTATCTCTTGAGTTTTTTGCTCTTAAACGCTTCGTTTGCTCTTTATTTTGGTGATTTTTTCAACCGCGGTCAGGCTGATTTATTACCGATGTTCGAGTTTCAGCCGTGGCTGTATTTACTTTTTATTCCGGGGATATCAATGCGCTTATGGGCGGAAGAATTTCGCCATAAAACGATTGTGCAAATTGCCACGCAGCCGGTGGCAGTAAGAACATTAGTGGTGGGCAAGTTTTTAGCTTCATGGCTATTTTGTGCGCTGGCGCTGTTTTTGACTTTTCCGTTTTGGCTGACGGTTAATGTTTTGGGAACGCCGGATAACAGCGTGATTGCGCTTGGTTATGGGGCCAGTTTGATGCTGGCCGGTTGTATGCTGGCAATTTCGCAAACCATGTCGGCACTTACGAAAAATCAGGTTATTGCCTTGGTTTTAGCGGTAATCGCTAATTTGTTTTTCTTCTGGAGTGGTATAGAGTATGTTCTATCATTTTGCCGACTATTTTTGCCGGATAGTGCCATTGATGCCATCGCTTCCTTCAGTTTTATCAGCCATTTTGACACCATGACCAGGGGGCTTGTTGAATTGCGCGATATTATCTTTTTTGCTTCCGTAATTATTTTCTTTAATTTTACCACGACGCTGATTGTCAATTTTAAAACCGCCGGCACTTCCGGGTGGCTGAAATCAACCAGTTGCGGCTATTATTTTTGTGCGTGGTTTTTGCTGTTATTAGGTTTCTTTGGCATAAATATTTTAGCCAATAACCTAACCAGACAAGTTCAATATGATGCGACAGCAGAGAAAATTTTCACCTTAACCCCGAGTACGCATGATGTGTTGCGTCAACTACCGGAGCCGGTGGTGGCAAAACTTTATTTTTCGCCGATTTTGGAGCAACGGAATTCTGATTTACGCCAAGTATTTGATAATGTGCGGTTGCTTTTGCAAAAATATAAGGCGGCGTCTAAAGGTAAATTTGATTATAAGGTATATTATCCGCAATTTTTAAGTCAGGAAGAAGATATTGCTTTAGCCGATGGTGTGCAGGCCATTCCGTTAGTGGATATTAATCAAAATGCTTTATTTGGTTTAACTTTGGAAGATACTTTACAGAACAAGGCGGTTATTCCGTTTTTTGCGCAAAGTCAAGCCGGTGTTTTGGAACAAGAGATAACCACAAAATTATATCAGATGTACCATGTTAAAAAAACGATAGGTATAATCAGTTCTTTACAATTATTCGGCTCAAGCGGTGGAGAAGGAACGATTTTGTATTCGCCGTGGGAAATAATCAATGTTTTGCGGCAAAACTATAATCTCATCAATATGCAAAAGCCGGAAGATTTTGATAATGACATTGCTGCGGTTATTTTACTGGCGCCAAAGAACTTAAGCGCGGAGATGGTTGAAAAAATCAAAGATTATTCGCGCGAGGGTGGTAAATTTTTAGTAATTTTAGATCCGGCCGATGAGGCTTCTCGGCTGTATTCGCCGCTAAACGGTATTTTACAGAGTTCGCATTTAGGTGAATTGGCTGATTTCTGGGGTGTCAAGTTTTATGAAGATTATGTGGTCGCCGATTTACAAAACTCGATTACCGTTGATGCAACGATAAATTACAGCACCAATCCGGTATTTTCG
The DNA here is from genome assembly GCA_900320035.1 of uncultured Rhodospirillaceae bacterium. Lineage (GTDB taxonomy): Bacteria > Pseudomonadota > Alphaproteobacteria > RF32 > CAG-239 > RUG410. The sequence goes on from ONQU01000123.1 coordinate 4,624, forward strand.
CAAGATGTGATACAATTTAAGGTGCCGGCGGAAAATATGAATCCTTATCATCCGGTAACGCAACATTTGCAAGAGATGATGTTGGCTTCGGCCTCAGTTGTGATGCCGGAACCGGAGGCATTTGAGCAAGGAAAAATAAAATTTGTGCCACTTTTGAAAGCCGGTGAAATATCTGCGATTATGACTTCTAAGGTGGTTGTTGATGGGCTTAATCC
>ONQU01000154.1 GCA_900320035.1 uncultured Rhodospirillaceae bacterium
AAGGAGGATGGCCGCTGGTGGCAGAACAACGGCATCATAGCCAACATGAAATCAGTAAAGAAAATAATCATCATTCCAGAAGAATAGCAATGAAAAAGTACGGAAAACTCAAATCGACGAAGCTCAAATGGCGCAACCAAGAGCGCAACGATGCCATCTATGAGGACTATATCGGCTACCTCAAGGCGGGTAACGACGTGGGCGACATCTATGTGGAACTCGCGAGAAAGTACGACCGTTCCTACAGGACTATCCAGAACATCATCACCGCCGAGCGCAAGGCGGCCGGGCGCACCTACGAGGATGACCAAGCCATAGCAACGGCGGCCATGGAGAAATCGAACAAGTAACAGCCATGAGTGAGAGTCCAGCGATGAAACTTCTGTGTCATAGTTTAAGGGTTAATATTTCTCTCTGGGCAATGGGGGCGGTAGCCGGTTGGTTCAAGGTCTCATTATCAGGCATACTGCCCGCGTGTTCAATCCACGCCTCACTCACCAGTCAGTATCAACATATTTAACAAATCGAATTATGGAATTAAGATTGATTGACCTGCAGCTCGACCTCTTCAAGGGGGCGCAACATGAGCAGATCGTAATGAGGCCCGACGGCGACACCATCATTGTGGGCGACAACCGTAGCGGCAAGACAACCCTGTTCGATGCCTATGCCTACGCATGGACTGGAAAGGACAGCCTCGGCCGAAAGGAGTTCGGTATCAAGACCAAGGTAAACGGCGAGGTGCTGAAACATTGCGACCATGCCGTCACGGCACGTTTTGAGGCAGACGGCGCACCTCTGGAGGTGAAGCGCGTCTATTGCGAGACGTGGGGCCGCCCCTCCGGCTGTGAGGAGGATGTGCTGACCGGGCACGAGACGCACTACTTCATCAACGGCCTTGAGAAGAAAACCAAGCGCGAGTTTGACGCAGAGCTTGCCGCCTATGTGGGTGAAGAGGACTTCCGCCTGCTGTCGGATGTGACCTATTTCTTCAACCTCACCCCCGAGGACCAGAAGCGCCTGCTGTTCTCCCTTGTGCGCCCCGTCACCAACGACGATGTGATGTCCTACGAGCCACGTCTGGGCGAACTGACGGAGCTGGTGGGCGAACTGTCGGAAATCCTCTCCGGCAAGACCATCGAAACCTACCTCAAGGAGGTTAAGGAACAACGCAACACCCTCAAGAAAGACCTCGACGGCATCCCCGACAAGATTGCCACCAAGCAGGAGGATATGCCCGAGCGTGAGGACTGGGAACAGGTGGAGAAAGAGCGCGAGAGCGCCCTCCATGGCCGCAAAGCCATCGACGACGAACTTGCCGATATCGCCAAGCGCGAGAAGTCTGCACAGAATGACCGTGTGGAACTCCAGAGGAAAATCGGTGACAAGCGCATCGAACTCACCAGAGAGCAACACATCCTCAAGGAGGAGGCCAATATCGAGCGTACCAAAGCCCTTTCCGCCATCCGTGACCTTGAGCGCGAGAAAGCCGAGAAGCAGCGCACCGTGGAGAGCTACACACGCACCATCACCGAGCGTCGCCGGGCCATCGAGCGACACCAGAAAGAGGTTGACCGTCTGGGTGCCGAAATGAACACCCTGCGCGACCAATACTACAAGATTACGGCCGAGGTGTTCAATATGCCACAGGGCGAGACTATCTGTCCGACATGTCTGCGACCCCTTGAGGCCGGGGAACTGGCGGCAAAGGAAGCTACATTGCTTGAGAGCTTCAACGAGAACAAGAGCCGCCGCCTCAACGAGAACAAGACCAAGGGCGCCGGATTGAAGAACGCCCAGGCCGTCGAGAACCAGCACATCATCGACTACAACGGCGAGATTACGGAGCTGGAGGAGGGTATCAAGGTACTCAATGAGAACATCGCCCAGATTGACACCGATATCGCCCACCGCCGCGAGACCCTGCCCGAGGAGGTCACCGGCACCCCTGCCAGCGACACCACCAAGGCCATCGAGAAAGAGATTGCCGACCTTGAGGAGCAGTTCAACGGCATGGGTGAGGAGGAACACGCCGACACCACCGACCTCAAGACACGCAAATCCAACCTCGACCAGACCATCAGCGACCTTGACCGCCGCCTCGCCAACCGCGACCAGTACAACCGCATACAGCAGGGTATCGAGGAGCTGCAGAAGAAACAGCGTTCCATCAACAAAGAGCTTGCCAAGGCAGACAAGATTGTTGACCTTCTGGAAACCTTCGTCAAGACAAAGGATGCTATGATCATCGAGCGCATCAACTCCCTCTTCCAAGTGGTGAGGTTCAGTTTCCTCTCCCAGCGCCTCAACGGCAAGGACAACATCACCTGTGCCTGCACCGTGAACGGCGTGGACTACAAGGATGTGAACAACGCCGGGCGCATCAATGCCGGACTGGATGTCATCAACGCTTTCTGCCGTGCCAAGGGAATACGCATCCCCATCTTCATAGACAACGCCGAGAGTGTGCAGGAATTCATCCACACCGACAGCCAGAAGGTGTTGCTCTACGTCAAGCAGGGTGAAGAAATTCCCGCTGGTGCCATTCTTTTACGTTCTCCCGCCCTCAAATAGCCCCAACCGTAAAAGAGTACCCGAAATCAATTTGAACGCAAAGGAGAACCCAAAGAATGGAAATCACCGACAACACACGCCTCATCGACCTCACCGTGGGCCAGCTCAAGGAACTTGTCAACACCCTGCTTTCCGGCACCACAGCCACCCAGCAACGCCGTGTGGTGAAAGGCATCGCCGGAATAGTGGAGCTGTTCGACGTGGCGCCGAGCACCGCCCAGAGATACAAGGACGGCTTCCTCGCCCCTGCCATCCAACAGGCCGGGAAAGGGTGCTCCTTTGTGGTCGATGTTGAGATAGCAAAAGAACTGTTTAACAATCACAAAAACCAATAGAACAATGGAATTCAAAGTAACAGAAACCGCCAAAGGTTTCATCATCGAGGACAAAAACGGCGACACCGTGGAAATCTCGTTCGCCAGCATCTTCAAGAAAGCCGGTCGCAATGCCGACGGCACGATGCCGAAGACCGTTCTGGAGGGTGCCACACTCTCCATCGACACCGACATGGATGGCAAGCCCGTAGGTGTGAGGGTGCAGGCCCTCGGGGAGAACTTCGCCATCAGTCTGCATGATGCGGAGAACGGCAAAAGCAATTTCTCCTACGACACAGCCATGGAATGGCTCAAGGAACACGGACAGCAGACCTTCAACCGCAAGCAGGCCGCCATCATCGCCATCTACATGCGCGACATCAACAAGAAGCTCAAGGA
>ONQU01000120.1 GCA_900320035.1 uncultured Rhodospirillaceae bacterium
AAATATTGTCAAGATAAAAATGTCAAAAATTGAGTGGCTTTAAAACTGTAAATGCAGATTTTAGCGGAAATTTGATTAATATAAAAATAACGCGCAGGTTTTGTGCCGGCGCGCTAAATTCGTTTACTTAATACAGAACTGTGGTTTCAGTTCTTTGAGTTCGTTCCAACAGGTGTTGATGAACTTTTTTGTAGCTTCGCTGACTTGCAGGGTTTGTAGTGCACGTCCATACCTCACATGGCGAACACTTTTGGCGCAGATTTCTTCCAAAATTTCCATTGTTGCAACAGCCGAGAGCGTGATTTTCTCAACACTGCGCGCACGAACATTTCTGGCAATAAACCGCACCTTACCGGTTTCGGTAATAACCTGCAAATACAACAAAATACGACTGGGTCGCGCAAATGCGCGAATAACACAATTTTTCATAAAAATTAAATTTAATTATTAAAAAAGTGAAATTATGATAATATCGTTCAATATATTTGTCAATTGCAAAAAATATTGCTTAAAACAGTGTAATTTACCGGCGTTGCAAACTTATCGTCTCGGTGAACGGTTTGTTGTTTATAAAATTTAATATTAAGAAATCGGATAAAGGTCTTGCAAAAAATAAAAAAAGGGATTAGCTATATAGATGTTTAAACACTAATTATTTTTTTTAAGGAATAAAACAAATGAAAAATTTTTCAATTATATTATCGGTTATTGCCGTTATTGTGGCGGCAGCTGCGTTGATTAACTCGCGTGCTTCTCAGAATCAAGTAAATATTTCGGCTGAGCAAGTAGCGTCAATTTTAAATGAGAATCCGAAGATGGTTATTGATGCCTTTAATAGTTATCAGGAACAACAACGTGCCGAGGCTGAAAAAGCGGCAATGGAAGCTATGCAAAAATATATTCCGGATTTAGTGAGTACAGAAAATGCTTTATATGTCGGACCGGAAGATGCGAAGATTACGGTTGTTGAGTTTTTCGATTTTTCTTGCGGCTATTGTAAGCGTTTAGCACCGGAATTAGAAAAAACAATTGCAGCGAATGGTGATGTTAAATTTATCTTTAAGCCGCTGACTTTCTTAGGTTCGGCTTATCAGGCAAAAGGTGCTTATGCAGCAGCTAACCAAGGTAAGTTTATTGAATATTATACTGCGGTTATGGCGGCTAATGGTCGTTTGAATGAAGCCAGTGTTGATGCTATTGCTGAAAAAATAGGCTTGGATATGGAGCAGTTTAAGGCTGATTTAGCAGCAGATAAAGTTGTTGAAAAGCTCGGTAAAATTGCTGAATTAGCTGATAATCTTCAAGTTCGCGGCGTGCCATCTGTTTTTGTAAATGGTAAACCTGCACATGCTATGAATGCTGATGAACTGCAAAAAATAATAGATGAAGCAAAATAATTTTGCACGATGCAAAAGAAAAAGCAACTTCCGTTTGATAGAGGTTGCTTTTTTTTGTATGTTAAACATCTGATTGACACTTGTTATTATTTTTTATATGACTAAATTATCTATAAAAAAGGAGAAAAATGCACAATACGCCGGACATATCTGTGGTAATACCAGTATTCAACGCGGCTTCATATTTGCCACGCTGTTTATCCAGTGTGCAAAAGCAAACCATAGCTAATCTTGAAATATTGTGTATTAATGATGGTTCAACGGATAATAGTGGCCAGATTTTACAACAATTTGCTGCAGCAGATGAGCGTATAAAAATCATAAATCAAATAAATAAAGGATTATCCGCGGCACGCAATTGTGGTATTACAGCGGCTCAAGGTCGTTATATTTTCTTTTTAGATGCCGACGATTATCTGCATCCGCAAGCATTGGAAATTTTACATACGGCAGCGAATATGAGTCATGCGCCGGTGGTGGTTGGGGAAACATTTTGCAATTTATGTCGGCGCAAACCAAATACGGTAGTTTATGATTTGCATAAAATGAAACCGACAATATATCATCATCCGCTGAGCGATTTGTATCGCAAACGTAAAGTATCAGCAGTGGCATGGAACAAACTCTATCGTGCCGATATAATTAAACATCGCCGCTTTATAGAGGGAATTTTATATGAGGATTGGCCGTTTACAACTTGTTTGTTTGCCGATATCGATTTTTTTGCCGGTGTACCGATGCCGCTTTATATGTATAATACCGAGGCAACATCAATTACGCGTAGCAATTGGAATGTAAAAAAAATTAAAGATTATATGATCGGTATTGATTATGTTTATAAATATTTTTCACAACCGGAAAAACAGCACCAATGGCCGTTGGTACAGCGATGCCGAATTGCCCTTTCGTTAAAAATGGTGCTTTCCAAGATTAGTAAAAGTAAAGAGAATATTGCAGAGCTTGAAAAGTTTTTTAAGCAAGAATATCTTAAATTAAAACAGCAAAAAATTATCTCATTTCGTCAGCTAACCTTGAAAAGTAAGTTTCGCCTACTTCGCTTGTTGTGGCATCAACGCTAAAAATTACATCCAATTACATCTTTAGGTTGTATTTTATTGAAAATTTACAAATTTTGCAAATTTTTACTTGCATTTAGTATCATATTAGTATAGTTGTATAATTAATGCAACTTATCATTGAGGAGATAATAAATGGCAATATTGCAAAATCGCGTAATTTCAATTTATAATCGCAAGACCAGTATGCGTTTAGCGGGAGCAGAATGGCAAATTCTGGATCATATATGTTATGCCGAAAAAATGAAACGTAAATGTTTATTGGAATTAATAGATCAGAATCGCCACGAGCAGCTCGGTTTGACAGCGGCGGTACGCTTGTTTGAGTTGCGTTATTTAGATACATTGGCGCACAAAAATTCGCTCGGTTATGCGGTGGCTTATGACCATCGCAATCTGGAAATTGCACTGCGTACTCTTAGCGCATAAAGATGATGTTTGTATTGCATAAATAACACATTATATTTGTAATTATCCGGCGTTTTTATATACTCTCAGATAAGTTTGAGAGTTAAGGAGAGAACGCAATGATAGGATTTTCTTGGTTAAAACCGGTTACCCAAGGCCGCAAGTTTCGTTATAATGTTTTATTTACCTTGCTATTCTTTGTTGCCACCATGGTGCCTGACTATGTGCTCAAAGTTACGGCAGATTTACCATTGCAGTTTGAATGGTTGTTTGCCGGTGGGGTATTGTTATTTGGTCTGCTTCTCTCTTTTACATACCGCTTCGTATGTTTATTTTTTATCATTTTGATATTTCTGATGCAGTTGATTCAGCTCAATCATATGGCCTATTTTGCTATGCCGATTGATGCGGAAAATTTAATGAATATCGTGCGTGAAAGCAAAGATGTTTTTGATATTTCTTATTTACGTTATACTTGGTATGTATCGCCGTTGCTACTCTTGCTATATGGTAGTGCGGTTTGGGTATTTGTTAAGAAGCCACTTATAAAAATCAGTTGGATTTGGCTTATCATTTTTTATTTGGCGGCGCATAAGCCTTATCGCGCGTGGTCTCACAGCAAAGATTTATGGTATTTTCAGCCGAGTATTATGCGACCATCTCTGCGCAACAGTATCAGCACTTTTGCTTATTTTTTCTTTCGCTATCTGCCGGAGGGCTATACGAAGGTTAGTATTGATTATTTGCCTTATCAAGCTGAACAAAAAACAACGGATACGGAAAATATTTTGCTGATATTCGGTGAAAGTTTATATGCCCATCATTTGCCGATGTATGGGTATGAGCGCAATACAGCGCCGCAATTGTTAAAGATTTTACAAAGCGATAAAAAATGGCAAAAGGCTCTCGGCATTTCCGGTGGTATTGCCACAGCTACATCAACTTTGCTGTTTTTTAATACCATTCGCGAACCGGCTAATGCAGCGGAAATTCAAGCCAAAACGGCAAATTTATTTCGTTTAGCCAAGGCGGCCGGTTTTAAGACATATTATCTTTCTAATCAGGAATCGCGTTTAACGATGAGTTTCGGAGCTAAAAATGTTGATAAAATTATTGCCAATGACATGAAACCACTCTTTTTTAAGCAATATAAAGATGAGGGTTTAATAAAACTTCTGAGTGAATTATCGCTTAAAGAAGGTCGCAACTTTATTGTTTTGCATATGCGTTCACCGCATTCGCCATTTGAAAATCGTTATGAAGGTCGCGAATCTGAATTTGAAAAGTTCAAACCGGCGGCTACCAGTAAAGATAAGTTTACTTATTATTGCAACACTTACGATAATGCCTTGCTTTACACCGATATGGTTATTGCCAATATGATTAAAACGTTTGAAGAAATGTCAAAAGGGCGTAAATACAGCATTTATGTAACGGCTGATCACGGTGAATTATTTGATTATGATGGCCATTGGGGACATAATAATTTAATGCTAGAGCAGGGTAAAGTACCGTTTTTATTTAAGCAGAATCAGCCTATGCATGTTCCGTCGGTGGTTTCACATTATCAAATAGGCAAAATTATTGCCGCCGATTTAGGCTATGTCATTACTAATCCGAATGAGCATGACAATGTTTTTTATATGCATGGCAATAATATTGATTTTCCATATAATTACATTGAATATCGAATTGATCATAGCAAAATAAGTGAATTAAAAAACGGTAATACAGCAGATATTGTCACAAAATAAAGCGCTTACCCTTTGAAACCTTGGGCAACGACATACATTTCAACCGAATCTTGCCGGCTGGCATCCGGTTTATAATGACTAACTTTGTTAAAGTGTTGCCGCATATCGGTCAGTAGTGCGGTTTCTGTACCGCCTTGAAAAACCTTAGCAATAAAAATGCCGCCGACAGCCAAAACTTCTTTAGCAAATTCGTAGGCCATTTCCACCAAGCCTAAAGTACGCAGATGATCGACATTTTGCACGCCGGTGGTGTTTGCCGCCATATCGCTCATGACTACATCGGCCGGACCGTTGAGCAGGGATTTTATTTTATCGGCCGCATCAGGTGCGGTAAAATCTTTTTGCAACAAAATAGCACCTTCAATCGGCTCGGTAGGTAGTAAATCCATCCCCACAATTTGGCCGCTGCCTTTATTTTTTTGGGCCGCAATCTGGGTCCATCCTCCCGGGGCACAACCTAAATCGATAATAGTTTTACCTTTACCTAAAAAATGAAATTTTTCATCAAGCTGAATAAGTTTGAACGCGGCACGGCTGCGATAATTAAGGCGCTTTGCTTCGGCCACGTAAGGATCATTAAGTTGGCGTTGTAACCAACGATTGGACGATGTGGTGTTATATTTTGCATTTTTAACACGCACGGTCAGCATTTTGCGACCGCGTACCTGTTTTGCTGATTGGGTTAACTTTGCCATTGTTGCGTAACTCCTCAATAATTGCTTCCTGCGCACCTTTTAACGAAGATGTCAATTCGCTGATTTGCAATGTTTGATAAATTGTCCGGAAGATAATGCAAGAGGCAATAAAAATGGTTGAGCGATTTTCGCCGATATACGGACTTTGCGCTAATTCTTGCAGATTCATTGCAAATACTTTTTTGATTTTATTTTCAATATCATTTGTTGAAGCGGTTAAGCCATCGGCAAAATCTTTGCTGTAAACACCGGCTTCTTTAACCATACTGACCAAGCGCAGCGGTGCGCTCGAGGTGGCGATGCAACAACAATCATTATGATATTGTGCAAAATTGGAGGCTTGAGCAAATTGCATGACCCATCGCTTTATTTCTTGAGCCAATTTTTGCGCCTTTTCTTCATTATATTCTTGCAGCTGAAATACTTCGGAACTGTTGCGTGCGCCCCAAGGAATTGACACGGTATGTAAAATTTGCGGTTTATCTGTGTTGGTCGCCAACGTAATTTCAGTAGAACCACCACCTAAATCATAAACCAGTATATAAGGTTTGTTTTTATCGGCGTTAAGAATTGCTCCTCTGAGGACAAGTTCGGCTTCTTCCTTTGGAGAAATAATTTCTAAATTGATACCGCAATTATTTTTTACCATTTCCACAAATTGGTTACCATTAGTTGCCATGCGGCAAGAAGCGGTGGCAATAGCGCGATAATGGCCAACATCATAATCAGCCATCAATTCCGCAAAACGAGTCAGACATTTTAAGCCGCGGGTAATGGCGGCCTCAGTAAAACACATATTTTCAGTCAAACCCTCGCCTAATTTGGTGGTTACGGCTTCGCGATAGATAATGTTACCGCTTTTATCGGTAATCCGGAGACGGCACGAATTTGTACCTAAATCAATGGCTGCCAGATTTTCGCCGTGCATGTTGATATCCTTTTCTAAATGGCCGATGCCGTTTGCCGTCACGGCTGAAATAATTGTGTTTTTGATGATGTATCATATCAAGTAGAATACCTTCGCGAATACCTCGGTCAGCAATGGTAATTTCGGCAATCGGCCAAAATGAGGTTAGGGCTTCAATAATGGTACAGCCGGCTATGGTTAGATCGGCCTTTTGTTTACCGATACAAGAATGGCGACAGCGTCCCTCATGCCCCATATTTTTAATCCGTGTAATAACTTTGTTGATTTCAGTATTAGACATCGCAATACCGTCAACCGCCGCACGATTATAGCGCGAAAGATTGAGGTGTACAGCCCCCAGCACGGTTACTGTTCCGGAAGTACCGATGATTTGAATTTCCTGATTGCGAATAGCTTCAGTAATATGGTATTTTTCCTCAAATTCCTGTAAAATTTTCTGTGTACGCTCAACAATGGTATTGTAGGCCAACGTTGTCATATCTTTACCCGGAAAAGCTTCAGAGATGGTCACAACACCATACGGCAATGAAACAAAACCTTCAATAAAAGTACGCCCGCTTTCGGTAATTCGCGCCAGTGAAATTTCAGTTGAGCCGCCGCCAATATCAAAAACTAAAGCACGCTTAATCATTCGGTTTAAAAGCGGCATGCAGCCGACAACTGCCAAGCGTGCTTCTTCTTTAGAAGAAATAACTTCCATTTGAAGACCGGTATTGCGTTCAACTGTTTTTTCAAATTCCGTGCAATTGAGTGCCCTGCGACATGCTGCGGTAGCGACAAAGCGCATTTGCACAATCGGACTATAAGCGTCAATAATGGCACTGCAAACTTTTAAGGCGGCAATGGTGCGGCGGATGGCCGGTTTAGTGAGCATATTGCCGTGGATAATATCTTCACCGAGCCGCGTGATACGTGAAAATGTTTCCACCACATGAAAAGAACTCGGTGTTGGTTCAGCAATGACTAAACGGCATGAATTTGTGCCTAAATCGAGCGCGGCATAATAACCGGTGTGCTGTTCTGCGGCGTTTGCAGATAATACCGGTTGCATCTTTGTGTTTGTTTTATTTCGCGCCGTATCCGTCAATTTACTTTGCCTCACTCATCTCCGTGCGCACTTGTTCCCGCAAGGCATCAATACAAATTAAGCCTTTTTTTCTGTCCTGATAGTACCAATATTCCCATCCGTTGCAAGCCGCAGCATTTTGAGCAGCGGCACCAACCTGATGAATGGATCCTTCAATATTTTCACCTTTGATCGAGCCATCGGCGCGAATAGTGGCGAAATGTTGTCCTTTGGCATCGCTTAAAACATCTCCCGGCTTGAGCATACCTCGCTCAATAATTGCGCCAAACGGAATGCGCTGAACTTTTTTCTTAACTGTATATTCCAACGCGCAATCGTCAATCTTTTCTACTTGTTTAAGGCGTTCAATGGCACCATTAACGTAAGTTATATCTTTTTCAATACCAATAAAGTTCCGTCCCATTTTCTTGGCGACGGCACCGGTGGTACCGGTCCCGAAAAACGGATCTAAAACAACATCTCCCGGTTTTGAAGAAGCCAATAAGACCCTATACAATAAAGCTTCCGGCTTTTGGGTTGGATGTAATTTTTCGCCTTGGGCATTTTTTAAGCGTTCTTTGCCGGTACATAGCGCAATTTCCCAAGTGCTGCGCATTTGCGTATCATCGTTAAAAGCCTTCATTGCTTCGTAGTTAAAAGTATATTTAGCCTTCGGGTTTTTAACCGCCCAGATCAGAGTTTCGTGCGCATTGGTAAAGCGAGTGCCTTTAAAATTAGGCATAGGGTTAACTTTATTCCAAATAACATCGTTTAAAATCCAAAATCCCAGATTCTGCATAATGTAACCGACGCGATAAATATTGTGATATGAGCCAATAACCCAGATACTGCCGTTTTCTTTTAAAATGCGGCGTGCTGCGGTCAGCCATTTTTTAGTATATTCATCATAAGCAGCCAAACTCTCAAAGCTGTCCCATTCTTCATTAACGCCGTTAACAATGGTGTTATCCGGTCTGATTAACATATCGCCCAATTGCATATTATAAGGCGGATCGGCAAAAATTAAATCTACCGAATCTGCTTCCATTTCATTCATAATGTCAATACTGTCAGCGTTAATGACGGTATTTAGT
>ONQU01000118.1 GCA_900320035.1 uncultured Rhodospirillaceae bacterium
AGCATTTAGGCTTGTTTTTATCCTCGCGCCCATCTGAGCTATAACCCCACAATAATAAATTTTTATCGGTCGAGCGTCCATTCAGACATCACCGTAAATCGAATACTCTATAACATGCCACCATGCGAAAGTAAAGCAAAAAAATACTTTTTTTTATTATTTTGTGAGTTTTCAATTAAATTTTGAATAACATCAAGTTATACTTGACAATATTTTTTGATATTCTTATCTTATTACATAGATTGTTAATGCTTTTAATCCGGAGAATAAATTATGAAAAAAGCTGAAAATGTAAAAGAATTTGTAGAACGCGTTGATGCCGCTAAAAAAATGAATCCTAAGGATTTATCATCCGATCAAGATTTAAGTATTGCGATCATGAATTTAATTTCTATTGAAGAACATTTAGTATTTTCCGGCGCTAAAACCGGTAAAAATTCTTACTATGATTTAATTAAGCAAATTCGCGAAACGCGCAAAAACTTACTGCAAAAAATTATTCCCAGCTACGAAGGAGAAGTTTGGTGCATTTCTAAACATCTGCTAGCCAGTTCAATGCGCCTCATGGAAGTCGGTACTAAGCAACAATCACTTGGACGCGATGAAGAAGCTTACAAGCTTTTCAATTCAGCATACGATTTATATTGCCTGTTTTGGGGCTTAAACATGGGCATGATTGAAAGTAAAGAACTTAAATGGATTGAGCCGGATATGGAAGAAGTTAAAAAGATTACGGCTCAAGCTGATGTTGCCATGCAAAATGTTAAAACAGCATCTGTTGAGGCTAATAACACCATTGAAGAAGCTCAAGATGACTCACCTTTTGCGAAAATGAAACGCATGGTTCGTAAAGCAGTTAATTGTTGCATCGAATAAGAAGGAAAGATAGATGCATAAAATTTTAACAATCATTTTTTGTTTATTCTCAATGGGATTTTTATGTTCTTGCCACGAGGAAGCTGATATAACCGATTTAAGTTCTAAAGAGATTTTTTTCTTTTATCAAGATACGTGTTCACATTGTCACGCAGCAGCACAATATATTAAAAATAAATATCCACACTTAAAAATCAATAGTCGGGATATTAAGTTGCCGGGTAATTTAGCTTTGTTCAGAGAGGCGGTTGCGGCATATAATATTCACAGCGCTGCCGGTACCCCGCTGATTTGCTTCGGCGAGCATTACATTATGGGATGGGGACCTAAAGATAACGATGTGTTTGATTATTACGTGCAACCATATTTGCAAAAATAGATTTTTTTACACCGATTGTTTTTTATCTTGACAAATTGACGATAACTCTGTTATAATACCTTCCAAACAGAGATTATTGACATATTTTTAACTTAAAAAATCAACGCTTATGTATGAAATGATTTCAGCAAGCAACAAGCTTGCATGCGTCGTTGTCTATGGCGCAGTAAAAAGTAGGTGGATTAAGAAGCTTGGTCTTGATTTCCAAGCCATGCCGCAAGTTGGTGATTTTAACCACTGGAATGTCAAAAAGGTCGTTCCATGCGTCGTCGTTAACGGTGAGTGTTTAGATTTGCGTACGGGTGAACCCGTTACAACACCGAGTAACTCGACTATTTGGCCGCTTTTGCACGGCACGGTGATTACCTACCCCGATGGCGCAAAGATCTTGCTGTCGCGGAGTTGTGACCGCAAGCAGACGCTGTTGATTGACGTTACTGACCAACCGGTATTGCCGATCACAGTAACCAGCATGGTTGCCAAGAACTAAAGCCAAACCCCTTAGCTAAAGATGCTAAGGGGTTTGCTTTTCTTAATTAACAATGCCTTTATGATATTTTACCTTTTAGTCGCTTTAACATAGGCCATGGCTGAATGCTCGTCGCAATATGTTTGCCCGGCTCTCACTTTTTTACCGCAAAAGCCAAAATTTTCATCACGCGGATCGCCTAAAGGCCAACGACAAGTATGGCTATCTAAATGAACCAATTTTATTCCCAACGCTTCCTCGTGGTTATCGGCAATATCAATTTCCGCATCACCTGCTTCGGATATTTCCTCGACAACATCACCAGTATCTTCAATAATAACATCATCTTCCACAGATAAATCTTCCTTCTTTTTTATTGGTGAAGGTCTTGCGGTTAAACATAAACGATGTACTTTGCCAACAATGGAATTTTTAGAAACGCCAAGTTTTTTTGCAATTTCATTGGCGGTTAATCCTTCAAGCCACATTTGGCGTAAATCTTCCACCATTTTATCAGTCCAAGCCATTTTTTTCTCCTTATCTAAGATTTCTTCCACTCTATATAACAATTTATCTTAAGTCCAGCAATATTTTTGTATTTAGTTAATTTTTTTTTATCTTTTTGCAATATATTTAGATAATGGTAAATGTAAAGAAAGCCAGCAAATGAAAAAAATTATTTTTTTAATCTCTTGGTTATTTATCAGTTCGGTGCAAGCTCAATCGTTAACCGATCCTGATTTATTTGCCATAAATATGCAGGAAATTCCGCCTAACATCGAAAAATTAGGTCGAGAATATCGCCATGCACAATCTCAATATGACTGGAAATATGCATATCGTTGGAATATGCCACCGATTTTTGATAATGAATTTCATAATATTATCACCACATTTGGTGCTGTTGAAAAAAGAATAAATAATCCTGATGAAGAATATATTTTACGTTGGCTAAAGAGTTTACCCAAAGAATATTATCCCTATATCGGACCTTTATTGCACACCATGCGCGGTCTATCAGGCAAAGTTTTAGATTTGCCGGGAATTAAAGAAACCAAAAATAAATTTCCGACACGTTTGGCTTCCGTGTTTGAAGATATTCCAGATATTGAATTTGCTTCGCCTGCAATGTATATTTATTTAATGCCGGAAGTTTGGGGTGAAAAAAATTCTCTTGAAGCACCGGATTTACAATATAGAAAGTTACAAAATCCGCATAAAATAAAAATCAATCCGGATTTTGTGGCGCAAGTTTTACAAAATGTTCCGGAAGAAAATTTTGCGCTTAACCAACAGGAAAAACCTCAAAACTTAGGACAACGTCATTATTTTGCAGATAGCCAAACGCCGCTTTCGAGTGCAGACGTTAAGGCCTTTATTAACACCGGTGAGGGACTAAAAAAGTTCATTTCGCAAAACAATAATGAACTTAGATTTATCATGGTCGATTCGTTAATGCGTTATCAAGATATTAAAAATGGTGAAAATGAGAGCGTATCCTTCTTAAAAACAGCGGTAAATCCGTGTCAAACAATAGCACGAAAAGTAAAGTGGTTGCGCCAATATAGTGCTTTTCAGACAGCAATCGGCGCACAAGGTTTCGGGCTGGAAGATTGGGCTTACACGTGCGATAAAATAGTGAAAGCTTATCGTGTTTATAAAATGCCTATGAGCTATATTGGCGTTCTTAATTATACGCGCAAAGGTCTATATGATAAAAACTTAAAAAATTACGGTTATGCTCCGGAAGAATTGCAAACCATGCGTTATCACAATGCCGCCTTTGTGCAAATGTACACAGCCACCGCAAACGATATTGATGCAATTAGGCCTTTTACAACACAACTGAAAAATTTATTTTTCGACCTTGGTTCACAATATGGCGGCACACCAATTGTCTTCCCTTAAGCTGTTACAGTATTTAAGCTTACACGCGTCCTAATTGCTTAAAAATCGGCTGATCAGTTCTA
>ONQU01000116.1 GCA_900320035.1 uncultured Rhodospirillaceae bacterium
AAATTTATTGGCTGGGGCGGCTGGATTCGAACCAACGAATGTCGGCACCAAAAGCCGATGCCTTACCACTTGGCGACGCCCCAATATCCTCAGGTGTTAAAGTCCAACAACGTGGCTTCAAACACTCTTTTGTGATAAGTAACAACGATGTCAAGAGTGTTTATATGCTAAAAGAAATCATATTGCAAGAGTTTTTTTTATTTTTTTTGTATTTTGTGAATTTACGTTCAGATAGCGTCTTGATATTAACAATATATTAAGGCGACTTGTATATCTTAGGGCAAGGGTTTAAATCGGAGATTTAACGTGTTACACATAGGAAATGTCGTACCATCACTTGAGATATTGCAGAAAATCAATGAAATAGATGCGTTTAAATATGCTTGGCTTAATCAGATGTCTCAGAACAAAGTTCTGAAAAATGTTCATTATGCCGGTATTTATGATGTTATAAAGCCGGAATATGAGGTTATAACCCCAAAAACTGACAATAAAATGATGGAAAATTTATGGGCTGATCCTTCTTCTAATTTTCAAGGTTATAAAGAGCATAAAAATTACATACGTTTATTGAGATGTATTTTTGATAATTATAAATCTCTTGCTTTGTCTGAAACTTTGATATTAAGAATGCATAAGCTACTGTTTAATAATATTATTGAAAAATGTGGAAAATATAAGAATAAACAGAATAGTATTTTGGTTTATAATGTTGATTCTGGTGTTACGTATAGACTTTTCGAGCCGGCTTCGCCGCAAGATACGCCACAACTGATGCAAGAGCTGATTGCCTGGACGAATGAAAACTTACATAAAGGTATCTATCATCCGATTATTGTCATTGCATTGTTTGCCGATTATTTTTTAGCTATTCATCCTTTTAGGGAGGGTAATGGACGCATGATGCGGGCCTTGATTATGCTTTTAATGATGCAGGCCGGATATATTTATATGCCTTATAGTTCATTGGAAGCAATAATCAAAGCGAGCAAATCTGCTTACTATCGGTCTTTATGGTTAACTCACCAAACAATTTGGAGCGATAAACCTAATTATGAACCGTGGCTGGCGTTTTTTGTTAAGTTGCTGGAAAAACAAAAATTGCTTTTAGAAGAGAAGATATCCCCATTACTGCATAGTCTTTAATACGAACTACACAACCAACGAAATGTTTCACGTGAAACATTTGGCCTTTTTCTGCTGAAAATCAATAAGTTAATTGTAATAAAAATATTCTGTTTTTATATGAATTTTATTATTTTATATAATACAGTCTTATTCATATTACAGCTCCCATAAATTACCGTAAGTGCCTTCAATGCCAATAATAGTGCTAGCCCCATAAGTATTTGAGCCGCGGTCTTCGGCACGGAAATATTGCACAAACGGACCGATCTGCAGACCGTTATAAATATCAACCATCATATTGGCTTTAGCGCTTAATTCATATTCAAAATCATGCGGATTATATGAACTATAGGTAAAATAATCGCGCCAATAAGTATCTAAGTTAAACACTATACCTTCGCGTAATTCATATTCTGCCACCATGCCGATTTCATAAGCAGCTTTGGTGGTCTTGTTGCTATTATAGGTAAAGTCATATTCGCCAACCAATGCGCCATATAAATTCTTAATGTATTTGCCGTCAAACATTTTCAAACCGGCCATACCGCGGAAAATTTTAGTACGTGGCGCATCGTCATTCGGCTTAAATTCGGTTTGATAGGCTAAATTGCCAAACGGACCGACGTAAGCGCCCATATATTCCCACATTTTGCGAGCATAATCCGTTGCCAACAAGATTTTATCGGCGGTTTCGTTTTCCACATTAGGGCCATCAACCGGTTTTAGCTTGGTTTTACCATATTCCATAAAGAGGGTATTTTCCCATTTATAACCTTCTTTTTCTTGGGTTAAGGCAAAGTCAAAAACACCTTTAACCACCGTTTCGCTATCGCCGCTTAATTGCGAATTTGGCGAGTCTTTATATTCTTTGGCATGTGAAACTTCGGTAGAAGTCAGCTGTATGGAAGCTTTTTTCAAATTTGCTGACCAACCGAGTTTTTCCGAGCCGGCACCTTCAGGCGCAATTTGATCGGCAGCCTGAGCGGTTGATACAGCCAACAATGGCAATAAAAAAAGCGATAATTTCATATTCATAGCATAATCCTTTGTTTTATATTAATCCTACCGGTAATATAAATAGATATTGTGAATACGGTAAAGAATTATGATTATTTTATCAGCTTTTTGTGGATAAAATCACCGGCTTGAAGATGATGCTTTTGACTTTGTCCGCCGTTAATTTCCAGAACATAGGTTGGTCTGCGTGGAGGCCAAATAAGTGAGGTATCTTGTGGCTCGGCATTTTCTTTAATGAAAAATATTTGACCATTTTCATCAATAAACAGAATATCGAGAGCAATCAAAGTGTTTTTCATCCAAAAGGCAATAGGGGTTTCAGCCGGAACGATTGTCATATCAAACCACATACCTTGATTTTGCGGCAGTTTTTGCCGTTCCATTAAACCTTTTTCGATTTTCTGCGGTGTATCGGCAATTTCGACATCATAAGCTTGTTTGAGTTCATTTTGCGGCGATAATATTTCGATTTTTTGAGCCTGAACCGCGAATGGCAGCAAAAATATACCTATAAAATAAGCTATAATTTTTCGCATATTTACCTCTTTCAGCCGTTGAATGATTTGTAAAATTGTTGTTAATAACAACTTTTATCAACCTTGTTTTACTTTAAAAATTATATAAAATCAACACGATTTAATAAATATGGTGATAAAGGTGCAAGACGGAAAAAACTCTTTAGGCGGTAATGTTTGGCAGCGAGCAGAAGTTGATGATGCATGGTGCGGACGCGTTTCGCAGGCCTATAATCTACCCCTATATATTGCCGAATTACTATATATTCGTGGGATAGAATTTACTGAAGTGGCGCAATTTTTACAACCGCGTCTTAAAGATTGGATGCCGGATCCTTATGTGCTTAAAGATATGCAACGTGCAGCCGAGCGCGTGGCTGAAGCAATTATAAAACAGGAAAAAATGGCCATCATCGGTGATTATGACGTTGATGGCGCAACCTCCACGGCTGAATTAGTGCGCTTTCTGCGGACGACCGGAGTTGAGCCGCTGATACACATTCCGACACGTGAAGAAGGCTATGGACCAAGTGATGTGGCTTTTAATGAATTTAAAGCCGCTGATGCCCATTTAGTCATAACCATTGATTGCGGGACAACGGCATTTGATGTTTTGAATCGGGCGGCCGCTGATGGTTTTGAAATTATTGTTTTGGATCATCACGAGGCAGAGGCGATATTGCCGAATGTTTATGCAGTGGTTAATCCCAAGCGTTTAGATGAAACGAATACCTATAAATATCTGAATTATATGTCGGCGGTAGGGGTTGGCTTTATGTTTTTGGTAGCGGTCAATCGCTTACTGCGTGAGCAAGGGTTTTATACGACGCATGAAGCACCGGAACTGATGAATTTGTTGGATTTGGTGGCGCTTGGTACGGTTTGCGATGTGGTGCCGTTGTTGGGCTTAAATCGAGCTTATGTGGCACAAGGCTTAAAAGTGATGGCGGCTCAGCAAAATTTGGGCTTAAAGCAGTTGATGCGGATTGCTAAAATGGAAACAGCGCCGCGTGCTTATCATTTGGGTTTTACTTTAGGGCCGCGGATTAACGCTTGTGGGCGTGTCGGTGATGCGGCGTTGGGTAGTCGGCTATTATTGACGCAAGATGAGAATGAAGCGCAACAGCTGGCTGCAAAATTTGATACGCTAAATGGTGAACGTAAAGATTTAGAAAACTATGTTTTGTTAGAGGCAATTGAGCAAGTCGAAGCACAGCCGCAACAATATCCGATGGCCTTTGTGTATGGTAAAAATTGGCACCAAGGAGTGATTGGTATTGTAGCCGGAAAACTGCGCGAACGCTATAATGTACCGGCGTTTGTGATGAGTATTGAGCCTGATGAAGTCAAAGGTTCGGCACGCTCGGTTGAAGGTGTGGATTTAGGAATGCTGATTATGGCGGCGCGAGAAAACGGTGTGATTACCGGTGGTGGGGGGCATACCATGGCGGCCGGCTTTTCTTTAGCAGAAGAACAAATTTCGGCATTTCAACACTTTGTCGGCGAATATATATTAAAGCACATAGGTGCGGAAAAGGTAGCGCCGATATTAAATATTGACTGTGTGGTTAATTTAGCGGCAGTAAATATTGAATTTGCTGAAGAATTAGCAAAATTAGAACCTTTTGGCACAGGCAATCCAGAGCCGCAGGTTATGGTGCCAAATGTGATCATTGCCAGACCGCAAATTATTGGCAGCGGTCATGTTAGGTGTTTTTTAACATCGCCAACCGGAGCATCGGTATCAGCGGTGGCTTTTCGCTGTGCCGACAATGAAATAGGACAGGCCTTACTTAATGGACATGGTGATATGTATGATGTTGTCGGGCACATTAAACTTGATGAATGGCAAGGACGTAAAAAAGTACAAATGATTATTAACGATATAATGAGGAAATCATGACTGATAATATGCAAACGAAATTTTGGCGCAAGCTGAAAAACTATCTTTTAACCGGTGTTATTGTGGTTGCGCCGGTGGCAATTACGGCGTATATGTCTTATCATCTGGTCGTTTGGATTAACGAAGTAACCAGTCGCTTAATTCCGCAACAATGGCGAATTGGTAATTTTGTGCCGTATGCTGTACCGGGGTTGGGGCTTATTTTACTGATTGTGATTCTAATTTTTATCGGTATGTTTACCACCGGATGGGCCGGTAAATTTTTCGTTCGTCTATGGGAAAAAATTATTCGTAAAATGCCTGTTGTTTCAAGCTTTTATTCGTTGATGAAACAAATATTTGAAACATTTTTATCGCAAAAATCGCGTTCATTCAGCGAAGTGGTTTTGGTGCAATATCCAAGACCGGGAATGTGGACTATCGCTTTCGTCAGTAAGGACCAAACGCAAGGCGAAATTGCCGATAAAACCAAACAGAATTTGATGAGCATTTATGTGCCGACAACCCCAAATCCAACTTCGGGATTTTTGATTTTTGTACCGCAAAATGATGTGATTAAGTTAGACATGAGTGTTGAAGACGGCATTAAATATGTGTTATCTTGCGGTATTGTTACACCGGAAACTTTAGAGATACGGGACTAGAAGATGAAAAAGATTTTATATTGTGTTGTACTATGTTTAGTTTGGACTTTGCCGGCAAAGGCTTCGTGGACAGATAAACTGATTGAATGGAAAGATTTTATTGTTGAGGATATTAAAGATATTCGTTGTCAGCATCGTTATGATGTATATGTGCCGTTTTATGCCTGGCATAATCGGCTGACTTATGACAGGGAACATATCAATAAATATAATGAACATCCGTGGGGAGCAGGGCTTGGTATATCGCATTATAATGCCGAGCATACGTGGTCAGGGATTTATGCAATGGCATTCAAAGACTCTAATTCGTATGTGGAAACATATTTCGGATATGCCAGACAGTGGAATAAGACTTTTGGTGAACACCATGATTGGAAAATTGGCGCCGGCTATACGCTTGGTTTGACACAACGTCATGAATATGCTTATATTCCGGTACCATTGCCGTTGCCATTGATTGGTGTCGGTTATAAGCGTTTACATATTCAAGCAGCCTATGTACCGGGGGTAAAAAACGACGGTAATGTTTTATTTGCTTTCGGACGGGT
>ONQU01000115.1 GCA_900320035.1 uncultured Rhodospirillaceae bacterium
CTTATATCAAAAATGTTGTTGCAACCTTATTTATATGGTTTATATTAATTTTCAGCTTAAGTAAATAAAAAAAAGGAGATAGAACACATGGCAAATAATTATGCACGCGGACAAAAAGATACGCGTCCGTGGGGAACATGGGAAGTCGTCGATTGCGGATCGGGTTTTTGCGTTAAACAAATCAATGTTAATCCCGGCGGTATCCTTTCCTTGCAACTGCATCATTTTCGGGCCGAACATTGGATTATTGTGCACGGCACGGCAACAATTACGCTCGGTAATTTAGAAATGACGAAAAACACCGGCGAATCGGTATATATTCCACAGGAAACCAAGCATCGCATTCAAAACAACGGCACTGAAACACTAACATTTATTGAAGTGCAGACTGGTGCAAACTTGGATGAAAATGACATTGTCCGCTATGAAGATAAATACGGCCGGGCTTAATTAAAACAACCATTTCCGAGATATATAAAACAAACGCCCAAAAAGTAATTGACATCAACAGCACCTCATATATAATGCTAATGCGGGAAGTTGATATATAAACGGCGATGCATTATATTTTCCGTAAAAAATACAAACTCCGAGATTTTGCAACTGTCTCTTAGTTTGTAAAAGAGTATATAAAATTGTAACAAGAGGATAATATGCCGCAAATTAGTGTAATTATTCCGACTTATAATGTTGAACGGTATATAGATATATCTCTTAACACGCTTTTGTTTCAAAGTTTTAAGGATTTTGAGATTTTGTGCCTCGATGATTGTTCAACAGATAACACTTTACGCATTATCAACCGCTATACCGAATTTGACCCGCGGGTAAAAATCATTCCCAATACAATCAAACGTGGGCCTGAAATTTTGCGTGAAATGGGTATTAAAAACGCACAAAGTCCGTATTGTGTCTTTGTCGATGCCGATGATTTTGTTTCGCCTTTTATGTTGGAAAAATATCTTGATAATATTAAAACAAACGATAGTGATTTTATGTATGGTGCCTCTTGGCGCTTCAATCGTAAAACCCGTATCCAAGATAACCACATGCTGCTTCCTCAAGATGTTTTTTTGAGTTGTGTGCATGGAAACACATTTAATGCCGAAAGCACCCCGGACTTTTTTCCGTTTGCCATGAATTCCGAGTTTTGGGGAAAAATATTTAAAACCGAGTTCATTAAAGATATAAAATTTCAGCCAGATTTTGTTCTCCAAGATATTTCCTTTTGTTTGAAGTGCTTTTTTAAAGCGAAAAAGATTTCCTACCTTTTAGAACCGCTGTATGTTTATAATTACCAACGAGAAAATTCGTTTTCCGCAGCATATAATGAAAAATGGTTGAATATTTTTCCAATATTTGATGAAATGAGAGAAACTATTGAAAATACCGGTATGTTTGAAAAATATAAAAATGCCTACATAAATTTTAAACTTTCGCGCATTTGGCTTTACCTTTTGGGAGCCGAACCGGAATGCCAAAAAGCCTTTTTTGAACACACCAAAGCGACTTTTGCCAAAGAAAATTTCAGCGATTATGATTTTAGCATTTTGTGCAATAATCAATTTTATATCCCGACACTTGTGTTACTGAATTCCGATTTTAATGAATTCCATGCGCGCTATTTTGCCGGAAGGAAGAATCTGTCATGAAAAACAACAGACCTAAAATTTCGGTTATTGTTCCGGTTTACAATGTTGCAAAGTATCTGCCGCAATGCTTGGATTCATTAATTTTGCAATTATATGACAACCTGGAAATTATCTGCATCAACGACGGCTCAAAAGACAATTCGCTGGATATTTTAAATGAATATGCTCAAAAAGATGCCCGAATTAAAGTTATTTCTCAAGAAAATCGCGGATTAAGCGCAACCCGTAATCGCGGGGTTAAAGAAGCTACCGGAGAATGGCTGACGTTCATTGATTCCGACGACTGGGTATCTCTCTGTCTTTATCAAAAATTTGTCGATGATATCAACAAATGTGAAAAAAACATCGATATCTACATATTTGACGGATTCCACTTTGGTGAAATTGATGTAGAAAATTTTCATTGTGTACAACAGTTTTGGGATATGATGAATTGGCAAAATTTTCAAAGAACCCCACCTGTATTTAAGTTTGCGGAATGTATTAACCCCTTCAAAGGATTGGTTGCCGCTTATTTGAAAATTTATCGAACCGAATGGTATCTGAAAAATAATTTTCAATTTGCGGAAGGTATTATTTTTGAAGATATTCTATTTCATATTCAAAGCGGACTTAAAGCCGACAATATCTATCTTAATGATGATTGGCTGTATTGCTATCGCATACATGGCTCTTCTATTTTGCGAACACTTAAAAGAAATGTTTTTGATATTTTTAAAATTATGGAACTTCTCAAACAAGAATTTATAAAAGAAGGAATTTTTGAGAAGTACAAATATCTGTTTTTTAACGAACAATACTTCCAATATGACGAGAAATTGAAATATTGTCCGCCGGAACTAAAGACTGAATTTTTACAAAAAGCTAAAAATGAACTCATAATAACGGCATCGGAATTAGATGAAAATATTTATAATCAATCGCCGGATATATCCAGATATTACAGCTTAATGAGCACGCCTATCTGAAGATTTATTCGGATAAATACAGCAATGCTTTATTGTTAAAAACGGAAAATAACTTACAACTTTTGACTAATTGAAAAAGTTTAAGCGCAAATTATTTTTTTTGCCGCAAGGAGAAAAAATGCGATATTTACTGTTGATATTATGTATTTGGAGTTCTGTTTCAGTTTTCACTTACACAGAAGTTTTTGCACCATCAAAAAGCCGATACACTTCACCGCAAATTGAACAAATCATTGATGAGTATATCGCTTCATGGTTCGATAATATCATGTTATAAATCCGCAATAATTGCGGCAATTTCGGCGGCGGCATTAAGGCTGTTTTGAGGCTTAAAATTACCGGCGTTGTCATCTTCCAATAAAATAGCACACTGTTTTTTTATCAGCGAACTGATAAATCGTTGGTGCTTTGGGGTTAACCAATTTTGACCGCGAAAAATATAAATCGGCTTGCCGGTACCGGTGGCTTCACAACACATAGAAACCGAATCGCCGGTAACCACAATATTATCAGCACAGGCTAAAAAACCGCTATACGGATTTGGCCGTGTATCGCCCCAAAGGTAAGCATATTGCGGCACGTCTTGCAAGGCATCAACAATAATTTTTTGCGCCTGTTCACCGGTTCGCCGCGATGTTGTCAGAAGAATTGAGCCGCCGATTTTTTGCTTCAATTTTTTAATGGCATCTGCTAAAGCTCGTGCATTTTCTGCTGAAAACGGTTTCTTTTTAATGGCACCGCCGATAATAACGGCGGTTAATGGATGTGGCAAATTGGAAAACTCATTACCCCATTTAGCTTTGGCTTCGGTCAAATATGTCTTTGTTACTTGATGCGGACAACCGATAATGTAATGTGTTTTATCAGTTTTCTTTTTTCCGGAATCGTGTTCCGGCACAATTACGGCATCAAATTCGCCAAGGCCGGCATTTCCCGGATGCATTAACTGTACAATTTTAGTGTGAGGGGAAACTTTTTTAAGATAGCGGGCCACCGGTGCAGTTCGGCGGCTGATGGAAAGCACAATATCCGGATATGGTGCTTTGATTTGTGCTTTACTGGCCGCTGTGATACCCAACAATGAGCGACCGCGCAACCAATTTGGCAGCCCTGCCCATTTAGTGTACTCAATTTTCTTTTCTTCAATTTTAAATTGTTCAGCGTTAAGTGCTTGTAACACCCCCTTGGCTTGACTAACACTGCCACGCCGATCATCCATTAAAGCCCAAATTGTTTTAACCATAATCGTCCTCATATCTTTTCTTTTGCTTTTTGCATTATATATGATAATATCTATAACATAGCAAGATTTTTTGAAAGGTTAAGCGCAATGAAATTTTGGAGTATCACTTTAATTCTGATGTTGGCTGCGGTTGCCGCCAATGCACAAGTGGGACGTATTTCTGCTGATGGCAACACAAATTATGCTGTTGAAGCGCAAGATTTGAAGCGTCAACGCTCTGCTGCGCCAACATATGAACAATTAGTGCCGCAAAACATTTATTATACCGGTGCTGTTGCTTCGCCACAAGAAAATGCCCAAGAAATTTTAGCAACCGAAAATCAAAATGTTGAAGATGATAATGTTGAAAAAAAAAGAAAAGGACGCCTATTAAGTTTCGGTCCGCAAAAAGAGGCACGCAATCTGATGATTGTCGAAGCGGTTGCCCGTTATAAATTGGGTGATGAAAAATTAGCCCAACAATTTGAAAGCTTGGAAGATAACGCCGAATATCATCGTAAATTGGAACAAATTATGGAAAATCTGAGCAACAACCGCTTGCGCAACAGTAAAAATAAAGAAGCTATCAGTATTTTGAATGATGCCGGTAATCGCCTGTACAATTTACTGACAAACTAAATGAGATAAAGTTACTTTTGCAAAATGACACATCGCTTGATGCCCGCTAAGTCACGCACGATGCTTTTCAATTGTAGTCCTTGAGCGGTGAAAATGCGAGCAATGTCTTCGGCTTGATTGTAGCCTGCTTCAAGCAAAATGTAACCGCTTTTTTTTAATAAAATCGGTGCTATTTCGGCAATTCGCCGATAACTGGCAAAACCATCAGCACCACCATCCAAAGCTAGTAGCGGATCATGGTCTTTTACTTCCGGTGCCAAAGTATTAATCTCAGCGCTCGGAATATAGGGTGGGTTGGTGACAAGGATATCAAATTTAGCGTTTAATTGTGTGGCGAAATCAGCAGAAAACCAATCGGCTTGTATCAATTGCAAACGTTCGTCAATCTCTAAGGCTATTGCATTTTTCTGCGCTACTTGCAAAGCATTTGCCGAAATATCGACGGCAACACCTTGAGCATACGGACGTTCTGCCAATAGTGTCGCAATGATACAACCGCTGCCGGTGCCTAAATCCAAAATATATACATTCTTGTTAATATGTATAATTTTCAGCGCTTCTTCAACCAAAATTTCGGTATCAGGACGCGGTGAGAGAACGTCATTGGAAGTGTAAAATGTGTATTTATAAAATTCACGGCGACCGGTGATTTTATCAAGCGGTTCATGGTTTAACCGACGTTGCAACAGTACTTGCAATTGAGTATATTGTTCGCTGTTTAATTCAACATTACTGACGATTTCAGATGGTGTGCAACCTAAAATATGTGCAAGCAAAATGCGTGCCTCCAAACGGGGACTTATTATGTTTGCCGTGCTTAATTGTTGAATTGTGTCGGTGAAAATATCTTGCATTGTTCAGGCCGCGTTTGTTATAGCTTGTTTAACCTCAGCTGTTAATTTTTCAAATGCCCGTTTTTCAATTTGCCGCACCCGCTCGCGGCTGATATTAAATTTGGCGCCGATTTCATCTAAAGTTTGCGGCTGTTCGGTGAGCATACGATTTTTAACAATGTACTGCTCACGTTCGTTTAAAGTACCCAAAGCCTGCCATAAAATTTTGCGCTTAAATTCATTTTCTTGTTTTTGCGCCAAACGTCCTTCAATGTTTTGTGATTTATCCGCTAATAAATCAATTGCTTCAACATCATCGTCGTCGTCACGTCCAACTGTCATATTCAGAGAGCTGTCACCGCCGATACGCCGATTCATTTCCACTACTTCACGTTCATCAACCACCAGTTCTTGAGCAATTTGTTTTACTTCGGACGGTGCCAATTCTTTATTTTCATAGAGGCCCAAACGCGCCTTAATGCGCCCTAAATTGTAAAACAACTTTTTCTGCGCTGCCACTGTACCGATTTTAACCAATGACCATGAACGCAAAACAAAATCATTGAGCGCAGCCTTAATCCACAACATAGCATAGGTTGAAAGTCGCACATTCTTACTCATATCAAATTTTTTAACTGCCTGCATCAAACCCAAATTAGCC
>ONQU01000112.1 GCA_900320035.1 uncultured Rhodospirillaceae bacterium
GTCCATTTCACTTAACGCTTTATCTAAATTAAACTCGCTATTATTTGTCATTTCTCTTCTCCTTATTTAAGTTTATGCAATCCAAAGAATCGCTTCTTATACTTTTATTTTACCCCCGATTTTTTGTCAAGTCTTTTTTGCAAAAAATGAATTTTTATTTTCAAAGCAAAATGTCATGCCTATTTTTCGGTTCTGCCGAAAAATTTAAGGCATCTACCGATTCATAAAATATAAAAACAGAGTCATGCCTCGTTTTTACTTGCAAAAACGTCAGGGCATCTACGAATTAAAAAAATATTGCACTACGCAAAGATGAGATTCCTTGATGACCTGACGCGCCGCGCAGGTCAAGGAATGACAATATATATTTACAAAAATAGCCACCGCAAGGGTGGCTATTTTTTGTGGCTGCTTCACCTGGACTCGAACCAAGATTGACGGAGTCAGAATCCGCTGTCCTACCATTAGACGATGAAGCAATCGTTATGTGCCTATATAGGTTAAAAAAAGTGCCTTGTCAACTATTTTCATTATGCGTATGTGCTTAGTCATCAATTGATAAACTGAGCCATTTGCCGCGGGTGTTATAATAGTTTTCTTTAGCGTTATAGTAGTTAACCTTAAGATCTAATTGTCTTGCCGTTAATTTACCCATGGCTTGCAATAATTGCAGACCGGAAACATAGTAGTCGTGGCGGGCTTCTACTTCACTAACCTGCGAAAATAATAAAGCTTGATAAGCGTTCAAAACGTCGAGCACGGTGCGGTTGCCAAGTGCTTCTTCTTTTTGCGTGCCTTCCAAAGCAATCGCCGATGCTTTTATTTGTTCGCGGATAGATGATATATTTGCTTTTGAAGTTTGCATCATTTCCCAGCCGCTGGTTACACCTAATTCTACGGCATTGACTGCCGCACGTAAATCTTCTTCAGCCTGCCAACGTTGATATTTGCTTTTGCGGATAGCGGCACGGGTAGCACCGGCTTCATAAAGCGGAATACTCATATCAACGGTATATTCGGTATTACGGGTGGTAAAGTTATTTCCATTAATGGTTGAGGCTTTATTTTTGAAATTTGAAGCGGTGAATGAAACTTCCGGCAACAAACCGCCGGTTTTGCTGTTAACATTATATTTTGCCGCTTTCAGAGCCTTTTTAGCCGCCTTTAAGCCATAGTTATTTTCAGCAGCATATTGTCTGGCGGCGGCATAGTTGGTTGGAAAAAGTTTAGCTAAATTTTCCGGAAAAGCCACTTTGTCCGGTTGATGTCCGACAATATCCAAATAATTGGCCTGTGAGATGGCTAAATTGCCTTGCGCCAAAACTAAATCTGACTGGGCTTGCGCATAACTGGCCCGTGATTGAGCTACATCGGTGCGGGTTACTTCCCCCACATCAAAACGCGCCAAGGTTTCATCGAGCTGTTTTTTCAGCAAGCGTTCATTATTTTTTTGTAAGTTAACAATGGCTTCGTCGCGGACCACATCTAAATAAGCGGTTGCCGCTTGCAACAGAATGGTTTGTTCAACGTTATAAAGGTTATTTAGTTCGGCTTTAGCGGCATTATCGGCGGCTTTAACCGAGTTATAAGTGGAAAAGCCGTTAAATAAAGGTTGTTTTATAGCACCACCGTAGTTTTTACCATGGCCATCAACAGTTGGACCGCCGGTAGAGCGGGTGTGACTGTCGGTATAACCACCCTGCAGAGCGACAGTGGGCCGAAAACCGGAACGAGCAGCGGCGGCATCTTCATTAACCGCACCACTGGCGGCACGTTCGCCGTGTAGCACCGGATTAGTATCATAAGCTGAACTCATAGCTTCAAAAATTGTTTCCGCAGAAGCATTGGTTATGGTTAAAACAGCTAAAATCAACGTCCCCAAAAAACTTTTTTTCATTTTTTTCACCATCTGTTATTTTATGTGTTTATCAACTTACGTTCTTAATTTTTATAGCGAGGCTCCAGCCAAAAAGCAAATTTTAAAACCAATTTATGCAACGCCGGCTATTCATTTTAACAATAAAATTGCTATATTGTTAAATAATTTTCAATCAATTTTCTCTATTCTCAGAGATAATTGGTATAAAAAGGTATGTTTACGGAGAAAAAAAGTGAAAACATCAACTCGTGCTTTAAGTGAAATGGAAATTGCGCGGCTCAAATTAACTATTGAGCACTACACTAAATATTTTATCGGCAAACGCACTTGTGAATTAACCAAAGAAGAAGCCTTTACAGTGATTGCTTTGGCGGTGCGCGAGTTTGCAATGGATAAAATGTATGAAACCATTGCGCGTTATAATAAAGTTGGCACGAAGCGTGTATATTATCTTTCCATTGAATACCTTATTGGTCGGTCGCTGGAAAATAATTTATACAATCTGGGTTTGTATGACGCCTTGAAAGATATTAAAATTGACGGGTGGCCAAATATATCGTTGCAGGAAATTTTTGATGCAGAGTATGATCCGGCGCTTGGTAACGGCGGTTTAGGGCGTTTAGCTGCCGGCTATCTTGATTCAATGGCATCAATGGGCTTACCGGGGTTTGGTTATGGTATTAACTATCAATTCGGCTTGTTTAAACAAAAATTTGAAAATGGTTATCAAATTGAGCAAGCTGACTATTGGTTGCAAGAAAATTCGCCATGGCAATTTGCCCGTTATGACCGCACGGTGACCATTCCGATTGGCGGTCATGTTGAAATGTATAATAAACCGGACGGAAAAGTAGGTTATACGTGGGTTGATACACACGTTCTTTATGGTGTGCCGTATGATTTTCCGATTGTCGGGTTTATGGGAAAATCGGTGAATTATCTGCGATTATTTTCTGCCAAAAGCGATGATGAGTTGGATATTAATATTTTTAACAGCGGCGGCTATATTGAGGCGGTGCGTGATAAAATTAAAACCGAAACGATTTCTAAAGTTTTATATCCGTCGGACAATATTGACTCCGGCAAAACATTGCGTTTGACACAACAATATTTCTTTGTTTCGTGTGCAATTCAAGATATTATGCGGCGTTTCTTAGAGAAGCATAATGACTTTAGAAAATTGCCTGATGAGGTCGCTATTCAACTTAATGACACCCATCCGGCCCTGGCAATTGTGGAAATGATGCGGCAATTGTTAGATGTTTATGGGCAGGAATGGGATGATTCTTGGGAGATTGTGACGAAGGTGTTTGCATACACCAATCATACATTGTTACCGGAAGCATTGGAAAAATGGCCGAGCCGCATTTTCCGCCGAATTTTACCGCGCCATTTGCAGATTATTTATGAAATTAACCGGCGTTTTATGGAGTTTGCACGCAGTCACTTTGGTGAAGATTCTTACAAGCTCGGGCGGGTTTCGATTGTGGACGGTGAAGGTGATAATCAAATGATACGCATGGCTAATCTTTCGATTGTCGGTTCTTTTTCGGTAAACGGTGTGGCTAAATTACACTCGGAGCTGATTAAACATTCTTTGGTGCCGGAGTTTTACGAATTATGGCCGGAGAAATTTACCAATGTAACCAATGGTATTACGCCGCGGCGCTGGTTGGTACATGCCAATAATGCTTTGGCAACCCTGATTTGCGACAAAATCGGCACAGGCTGGATTACCGATTTAGAAGAACTGCGCGGGTTGGAAAAATATGCCGATAATAAAGAATTTATCAAGAAATTTTTGGAGATTAAGCTGGAAAATAAAAAGCGTTTGGTTCAACATGTTTATAAAACCACGCGCGTGATGATTGATAAAAACAGTTTGTATATTGTGCACGCTAAGCGAATCCATGAATATAAGCGGCAACTGATGACAATTTTGCAGGTGATTGGTGAATATTTGGCAATTACGCGGGACAATGTTCGCCCACTGACGCCGAAAACATATATCTTTGCCGGTAAGGCAGCACCGTCATATACTTTTGCTAAATTAGTGATAAAGCTCATTAATAATGTGGCGGAAGTGATTAATAACGATGAAAATGTCAATAAATATCTCAAAGTTGTATTTATTCCGGATTATAAAGTATCGGTGGCAGAATATTTAATTCCGGCGGCGGATATCAGTTGTCAAATATCAACGGCAGGGTTTGAGGCTTCCGGTACCGGCAATATGAAATTTGCTTTAAATGGTGCCGTAACCGTAGGGACTTATGATGGTGCCAATATTGAAATTAGAGAGGCGGTTGGTGAAGATAATTTTTATTTGTTTGGTTTGACCGAGGAGCAAATTCGTGATAAACGGATGACATATAATCCGCGGATATTGTATGAGCAATCGGAATATATTAAGCGGATTTTAAATGCGGTTAATTCTAATTTGTTTGCCGATAAAAACTATCCGCAACAATTTCAGCCGATATTTGATTCGCTATTAAATAACGACTACTATTTTGTGTTGGCAGATTTAGAAGCTTTTGATAAGGCGATTGGTCAAGCGGCAATTGATTATCGTAACAAAGAACTATGGGCGAAAAAATCGCTAATGAATGTGGCGCGAATTGGCTATTTCTCAAGCGATCGTTCAGTGATGGAATATGCTAAAAAGATTTGGCATGTAAAGCCGGTTGATTAAAAGATAAATCAGGAAAAAGCTGCTTGATTTTAGTTTTCTCTTACATTAAACTGACGAATGTTTGATGTAAGAGAGGTAGCTATGGGTTTTTTATCTTCGATTCCGTTTATGTCTTTAGGTAGCGGTGTTTTAGGCTTAACAATATCGTTGGCGTTAGCGGCAATTTTGCTGGCGCTATGGGCATTGGTACTGTTGATTTTACACCCGTTGCATGCCACAATGTTTGTGCTTGCGGCACTATTTGAATATGCGCTGATTTATTTTTGCGGATTTCATTTATGGGCTGATATCATTGCCTTTTTTGTGTTTTACATCAGTATCTTTGGGCTATACAGCTTGTTTTTGCGACGCTTTTTGCCGTTACCGAAAACTGAAATTGAAATGCTGATTAAATTGGCGCAAATGCGGCAAGAAGAATTGCTAGATGAAAGCGAATATAAAAAAGCCAAAAAGCGTTTACTGAAATTATAAATCTTTTAATTTGAATGATGGATAAGAACTGCCAGGAGCATATTTATCGGCAGCATGAGTGATAGCCTCAAGAAATAGGTCTTTGATTTTCACCAAATGATTGTTATGTAGTAATGTTTCTTTTGGTAACGGTCGCAAAACATCAAAACCGAGTTCGCCGGCCCCAACAAACGGATCAATGGCGCAAAGGTAGGTTTCATTAGGATAGCATGGCTGACCATTTGCATCTAAAAGGGCTTCGCCGTTAAGATAAATTTGCTTAACTGCGCCGGAATCATCTTCTAATTTTAAGCAATCAATCGCAATATTTTGTGAACACTGCAAAAAGCGAGTGTTGCCGTCGTATTGGGTATAGCGATTCCGTAAAGCATTGTTAAATATGGCCTTAAGCTGCAACGCCGAAACAACCACGGTTTGCAACGGTGTATCAGCGGAAAAAGCACGCTCAATATTGTAATGGGTTAATATTTTACCGGCTTCAAAACGCAAAGCATGGCAAATAAATCCGGTTGAAATAATGCCGATGTCAGCATGGGCGGCGGCGCGCATTTTATCGGTAATAAAAGTGCCAATGGGCGACGGATTAGAATAATCACGCTCTAAATTGAGGATACTGGGAGCAACAGGAATATTTAAGCCTACACTTGTCTCATAGGCATCAAGCGGCGTTTTAAAATCGGGCTGGATTGCGCAAGTTTTACAATCAATAGCTTCAACAAAATCAAGCTGTGCTTGCGGATAAAAATTGAGTGTAAATTGCAACATGTTGCGCGTATAGGCGCGAGGGTAATAGATGTGTTGTTCCGGCAAGGGTATAATATCGCTATGTTCATGACCACCTATGATTAAATCAATCGGTAGCCCCATTTTTTGCGCCGTGGTAGCTAATGACACGCTTTTAGGCAGCAGAGCATGATTCAAAACCAGTAAAGCGTCGGGTGCAATATGCTTAATTTGCGGTGCCAAATTGATGAATGTTTGCTCAATATCAAGCATACGTAAGCCAAATTTTTGCAAACGAATCTGATTGATACAAAAGGCGATAACCATAATTTTTTTATGGTTGATTTCGAGTAATATATATGGATCAATCCAGTCCGGACAGCGGCTTGTTTTTTCATCAAGCAAATTAGCACACAAAACATGGATATTGGCTTGATTAAGGTGTTGAATAGCAGATTTATAAAAATTCAACTCCTCAGCGTTAAAACCGAAATCGTTATTACCGGCGGCAATCACAATTTTGGCTTCAGGTAGTTTTTGGCGCAGTTGTAAGTAACTGTTCACACAAAGCTGGCGGTCATAGATACCTTTAAATAAATCGCCGCCATCACAAATCAATGTATTACGCCCATTGTGCGGCGCTCGCGCCACAATTTCACTAAGCAAACAACATAGCTTGCGGGCTTCTTGATGACAGTCCGTGAGGGCAAAGATGTTAATTTCATTAGTATCTGTACTCATATTTTTCTCTTAATGGGCGTAACATAACGTGTTTAAAATTTTTCGCAATATAAATTTGCCGATAGGACA
This sequence comes from uncultured Rhodospirillaceae bacterium, assembly GCA_900320035.1. Taxonomy (GTDB): domain Bacteria; phylum Pseudomonadota; class Alphaproteobacteria; order RF32; family CAG-239; genus RUG410. Next base: position 6,579 of record ONQU01000112.1, read on the forward strand.
CAAAAACTTCCGAAAAGTTTATATCTTGCATTCAAAATTCAGACTCCCTATATATTCCGTATAAGGAGAAGAAAAATGAATTTGGAAAAATATACTGACCGGAGCAAAGGTTTTTTGCAAAATGCCGAAAAATTGGCATCACGCAATAGCAATCAATATTTGACGCCGGCACATTTGCTGAAGGTTCTGCTGGAAGATAATGAAGGTATGGCGGCTAATTTACTGGCGCAAGCCGGTGCTGATGTGGCGACTATTAAAGCTGCGGTTGATGCTGATGTGGCTAAATTGCCGAGTGTGGAAGGGCAAAGCGTGCAGTTAACATTATCGCAAGACTTGGTAAAAGTTTTGGATAATGCAGAGCAGATAGCAACCAAAGCCAAAGATAGTTTTGTAACGGTAGAGCGTTTGTTGCAAGCTTTACTTATGTATAAAAATTATGGGGTTGATGCGGCTAAACTTAATGCGGTGATTAATCAAATACGACAAGGTCGTACGGCTGACAGCGCTTCGGCCGAAGATAATTTTGAGGCACTGAAGCGCTATGCTATCGACTATACCGAGCGGGCGGCACAGGGCAAAATGGACCCGATTGTGGGGCGTGATGAAGAAATTCGGCGCACCATTCAGGTATTGTCAAGGCGCACTAAAAATAATCCGATTCTAATCGGTGAGCCGGGGGTCGGTAAAACTGCTATTGTTGAAGGTTTAGCGCAACGTATCGTTAATGGCGATGTGCCGAATACTTTAGCGCATAAGCGTTTAATGGCTCTTGATATGGGGGCTTTGATTGCCGGCGCTAAATATCGCGGCGAATTTGAGGAACGTTTGAAGGCAATATTGGAAGAAGTGCAAAGCGCTAACGGACAGGTCATATTATTTATTGATGAAATGCATACCGTGGTTGGCGCCGGTGCTTCCGAAGGTTCAATGGACGCCTCTAATCTGCTCAAGCCGGCATTGGCGCGCGGCGAGTTGCATTGCATTGGTGCGACAACCTTAAAGGAATATCAAAAATATATTGAAAAAGATGCGGCATTTGCGCGCCGTTTCCAACCGGTATATGTGGGCGAAACCGATGTAGCCGGAACGGTTTCAATTTTGCGCGGCATTAAGGAAAAATATGAGTTGCACCACGGTGTTCATATTTCCGATGCGGCTTTGGTGGCAGCGGCGACCATGTCTAATCGTTATATCACCGACCGCTTTTTGCCGGATAAAGCCATCGATTTGGTTGATGAAGCCGCCAGTAAATTGAAAATGGCAATAGATTCCAAACCGGAATATCTTGATGAAATTGACCGCAAATTATTGCAATATAAAATTGAGCGTGAAGCGCTGCGCAAAGAAACCGATGATGCTTCAAAAGAGCGTCTGGTTAAACTGGAAGCAGAAATTGCCGCTTTAGAAAAACAATCAGCGGAAGCAACCGAAAAATGGAATGCGCATAAGAGCAATATTTTGGAAGCAAATAAATTGCGTGAACGTATTGACCAAGCCAAAATTGAAGCGGAAAAAGCCTTACGCAGCGGTCTGTATGAAAGAGCTGGTGAGTTGCAATATAAGGAAATTCCGGACTTGGAAGCAAGGCTGAAAAAATTACAGGTCGAAAATCAGCAACAAACCAGTATTGAAACCGTGACACCGGATATGATTGCATCGGTTGTTTCTAAATGGACGGGGATTCCGGTTGATAAATTAGTGGGCGGCGAGCGCGAAAAATTGTTGCATTTGGAAGAAAATTTGGCGCGGCGCGTGGTTGGACAGAGTGCGGCCATCACAGCGGTGTCTAATGCCGTGCGGCGTTCACGTTCCGGCTTAAAAGATCCAAACAGGCCGATTGGTTCGTTTTTGTTTTTAGGACCGACCGGCGTTGGCAAAACCGAATTGGCAAAAGCATTGGCGGAATTTTTATTTGATGAGGAAGCGGCTTATATTCGCATTGATATGTCCGAATATATGGAAAAGCATTCGGTAGCGCGTTTAATTGGTGCGCCCCCGGGATATGTGGGTTATGATGAGGGCGGTGTTTTAACCGAAGCTGTGCGTCGTCGTCCATATCAGGTAATTTTGTTTGATGAGGTGGAAAAAGCACATCCGGATGTATTTAATCTGTTGTTGCAGGTGCTCGACGAAGGTCATTTGACTGATGGTAAAGGCCGCACGGTAGATTTCAAAAATACATTTATTATTTTGACATCAAATTTAATAA
>ONQU01000111.1 GCA_900320035.1 uncultured Rhodospirillaceae bacterium
AAAGTTCCGCCGAAAATTTATTTTAAACCGGGGTGCTTGAGCTTTGCTTTAGAGGAATTAAAAGGTAAAAAGAAGGCATTTATTGTAACCGATAAACCGCTGTTTGATTTAGGTTATACCAAAAAAATTACCGATATTTTAGAGCCGCTCGGTATTCAATGCAAAATTTTTAGTGATGTTAAACCGGATCCGGATTTGGCGACAATTGAAAATGCCCGTGCAATGGTGGAACAATTTGCACCTGATGTTTTGATTGCTATTGGCGGTGGTTCGCCGATTGATGCTTGCAAAATTTTATGGCTGATGTATGAGCATCCGGAACTGCAATTTGCTGATTTGGCGCAGCGATTTATGGATATTCGTAAGCGTATTTTTGAATTTCCACCGATGGGGAAAAAGGCAGAAATGGTGGCTATTCCAACCACTTCCGGTACCGGTGCGGAAGTGACGCCGTTTGCCATTATTACCGATGAAAAAAGCGGCGTGAAATATGCCATTGCCGATTATTCACTGACGCCGACGATGGCGATTGTTGATACAAATTTGGTGCTGACAATGCCAAAGGGATTATGCGCCGCATCAGGTATTGATACATTGACGCATGCGCTTGAATCGTATGTGTCGTGTATGGCAACAGATTATACGCGCGGCTTATCAATAGAGGCCGGGCGGCTGATTTTGGAAAATTTGGTAAAATCGTATGAAACAGGTGATTTTGAGGCGCGCGAAAAAGTACATCATGCCGCGACTATTGCCGGTATGGCCTTTGCCAACGCATTTTTGGGTGTTTGCCACTCCATGGCCCATAAATTAGGTGCGGCGTTTGATATTCCGCACGGCATTGCCAATGCTCTACTGATTAGCCAAGTTATTCGCTATAATTCTAACGATTGTCCGACCAAGCAAGCAGCATTTCCGCAATATCGTTTTCCGAATACTAAAGCAGCTTATGCCGCATTTGCGCGCGGTATTGGCATAAATGGCAAGACTGACGATGAAGCTGTGGATAATTTGATTAAGGCGATTGAGGAACTTAAGCTAAAGCTGAACATTCCGGCATCTATTCGCGCCTATGGTATTACTGAAGAAGCATGGGAAAAAGCCATACAAACGTTGCCGGAGCTGGCATTTGATGACCAGTGCACGCCGGCTAATCCGCGTTATCCGCTGTTTAAGGAAATTGAGCAGATGTATCGTTATGCTTACGATGGGGTGACAGATTTTACGCTATAATTTGCTTAATTTTAGCCACAATGGCCTCAAACATAGTTAGCGTCAGCACATTGGTATTGATATTGTAGCGCGATGTATGGTACGAATCAAGCATGATAAGGTTGTGATTTGCGAGCTGATGCTCTGCACCATGGGCGAATTTATACTGCGTTTTTTTATAGCCCAGTGCCTGCAAAACTGCTCCATGCGCCACCGAGCCTAAGCATAAAATCAGCCGTAAATTCGGCATAGCCGCAATTTCGGCTTGCAAAAACGGACGACAGGCGGCAATTTCTTCAGCCACCACCTTGTTTTGCGGTGGTACGCAACGTACAGAATTGGTGACACGCACGTTAATAAGCTGAAAATCATCATCTTTACGGCGTTCATAAGTTCCGGTCGCAAAGCCGAATTTCTTGAGTGCCGGATAAAGAATATCGCCGGCATAATCATTGGTAAAAGGTCTGTTTGTCTGATTGGCGCCATTTAGCCCCGGCGCTAAACCCACCACCAAAATTTGCGCCAGCAAAGAACCGAAAGCTTCGACCGGTGCGTTATGATATTGTGGAAATTTTGCTTGATTTTGCCGACTAAACGCCACCAAGCGCGTGCATTTTGCACAATTTTTTAGCGGACAACTTAACATCATCAAGCCTTGCTGTTTTTTTTATTTTTTAATGCGTTTAATAATTTTTTTCACTTCAACATTACCGATATTGCTGATTTCTTTCGTACTCATTTTTTTCGTTTTGGCAGATTTGGTTGCCGCTCCGATAATATTTTCGCAAATTTTTTCCTGCAAGATGGTGTTAATTGCCTTATCGAAGTGAAAAATATTTTTGCCAAAGTCGAAAGCCATATAAGTTTGTTCATCAATACCACGATTATATTGCACCACGCCCAAACCCATAAAATAGTTCACCATAGCTGAGGCGGTAATCGGTTTGGCTACCGACATTGCGCCCATGGTAAAGGCGGCGCAAAAATAATATTGCTGCGCCGGGTCAAGTTTATTAAATTCGCGTTGAAAATTATCCTGATTAGCCGCCACATTGCGTAATAAATCTTTTGAAACAGCCGATTTGATATGTTCTCGAATGTTTGATTCTACAACAACTTCTTGTTTTATTTCATTTTTTTCGATATTATCAGATTTGTTATCACAGGCTGCTAATGCCAGTGTGCAAAGCGCGGTATAAAAAAGCAATTTCTGCATGATACACTCCCATCAATTTTAATCTAGCATAGAGGAAATTGTATAAAAAAATGTTAATGCGCAGTTGAGGGGGTATATTTATACTTTTAGATATGTTTATTTATAAAATACAACTATAAGATGACACATTATAATATATATGCTTACGGAAAAGGTGTGAAAGATTATTTTGAGTGGTGATGGTTTATAGTAAGGGCATTTCGATTGCGTTTTTTTATAATGTCATCCCTCGATTGCGCAGCAATCGTCCAGGGATCTACGAATTAGAAGATCCCTTGACCTCGCTTCGCTCGGAGGGATGACATTAAAGGGTGGAGGGATGACATTAAAATTATATAGTCATCGCTCGCTTTGCCTTCAGGCAAACGCGTCCAGCGATCTACGAATTAGAAGATCCCT
>ONQU01000110.1 GCA_900320035.1 uncultured Rhodospirillaceae bacterium
ATTAAAACCTCATCTTGCTTTCTTTTATAGCATAATCTTTATGAATGTATAGCAAAAAATCATTTTTCGCTACGTTTGGTTTTTTCTATTGACAAAAGTTGACTAAATAGCATATAATGAGACCAATGATAAATTATTAAAATATAAATTATGGCAAAGTTAGATTTGATTAAGAGCGGCAAGTTCAAGGAACTGAGCGCTCAAGTATTTAACCAAACGCTTAGCGGCGAAAGCACATATACCGCCGTCATGGATGAAAGAGAAGAATTAGCTCTGGTCGAAGCTGTTTGTGATGGCAGTGCTGCGGCAAAGAAAATTGCCCTGAAATATTGGCAACACTATGCGCCATTCAACAGTGCCGAAAAATTGATGATTGAGCACATCAAGTGTTCGGTAATGCCGGAGATTTTGTTGCAGCTTATCAAAAAATGGGGCGCGGTGCCGGAGCAGACCAAACTCATTTGCCAAGCCGCTTGTGGCTCCGGAGGTGAACAATATTTACCTCTGGTTGAGGCCTGTGTAAAGAACTGCAGAGCTTTATCGGTTAATCCGGAATTAGGGTATTGGTTTGAAAAAGTTGATGGACAGTATGGGGGGGAGATTGCCCTAATATATCGTTCCAGATTCAAAAAGGACGACGAAGAAAAGTAAAAGAAAAACCCGTTGAAAAGCGATTCAACGGGTTTTTCTTTAGCCATTAAAAATTTTTATTCTTCGCCGACATACATACCAATAGCGCGTGCTGCTTTTACGTAAGGACTATTGGCATCTAAACCGGTGGTTCCGGCTGCCACCACTTCATCCAGTGCAAACGAAGTAACCTGACCGCGCGCTAAGGCCACCATGCGGTCAGTATGCCCTTGCGCTAATAAATTAATTGCCTCAGCGCCTAAAACTATCGCTAAACCGCGGTCAAATGCCGTTGGATTACCGGAGCGCTGAACATGGCCTAATTTCGTAACGCGCGTCTGAAAGCCCTTGTAATTGGCATTAATCAAGCTGCTTAAATAGTCACCGATACCACCATTAATTTTTTCACCCACCATATTTACGGCGCCGGTTACTGCTTCACCTTTCTCAGTTTTAACACCTTCCGAAACCACAATCAGCGCACTGGTGCGACCACTTTGTTTGATCTGCTCTAATTTACGGATAATACCTTGCAGGGTGTACGGAATTTCCGGCACCAGACAAATATCGGCGAATCCGGCAACAGCGGCATGCATCGCCAAATGTCCGGCATCGCGTCCCATCACCTCTAAAATGAGCGCCCGATGGTGCGAACGTGCCGTTGTCATTAAATCATCTAATGCTGTTGTGCAAACTTGACAAGCCGTATTAAAGCCTACCGAAAATTCAGTTAGTGGCGTATCATTATCAATTGTTTTCGGAATACCAATCATTTTTACACCAGCCATTTTGCAATATGTGCTGACAATGTTCATACTACCGTCGCCGCCGACCACAACCACCGCATCTAACCCAAGCTCACGTACACCTTCACCAAAACGCGCCGCCAAAACTTCTTGCGACTCTTTAACGCCGGTGTTCAGTGAACCCAAATAGGAACCGGCTAAGCGCGGCCATGGCGTGTTTGAATAGTTGCTTGGGGTTAAAACTTCATAAGACAAGGGGCGATTAGTCAAACCGTCGGTACCATCATGAATACCATAAACCTCCCAGCCGCGCTGTGTTGCCGCATTTACCACCGCCATAATCACCGCATTTAAACCGGCGCAATCGCCACCGCTGGTTAATATCCCAATCTTCTTTATATCCGTCATCTAACACTCCATTTAAATATCTGTTGCATTCGGCCAAAAAATATTGTATATTCTTTACAACTTTGAAAATAAATTTCCAGTAAAAAATGTAGTTAATACAATTTTTTTTGAAAGGACTAGGCGTAAAAATGACCACGAACGATAAAATTGCCCGCTTACAGCTTGCTTTGTGCGAACTTAAATTAGAACAACGTCATTTGAATACCGATATGGCAAATCTGCTTAAAAACAACAAAACGATTGATTTTTTGCAAATGCGTAAACTTAAGACCATGAAAAGCAGTGTGGCAAAAAAAATCAGCTCGGTGGAGCAGCGCATAGATCCGAATATTATCGCTTAATAAAAAAGTAATTACATAGATTAAACCCCGCTAAAAATGTTATTTCAGCGGGGTTTTGGTTTGACTAACAGGTAATTTTATTCATCAATAATCATGGCGGTTAAATCGGCTTCCGATACCACTTGATCATCAACTTTGGCCACGCCATGAAAAACAAAAATATTGCGATGCATCTTGGTTTTTTCTACAAACATAAGCATTTGGTCGCCCGGTCGCACCGGTTTGCGGAATTTTACATTATCAACCGACATAAACAACACACTACGCTTTTTGGTTTGCCAATCTTCAGTTCCGCTTAAAACCACACAGCCTGCCGTTTGTGCTATCGCCTCAATTTGCAACACGCCCGGCATAATCGGATTATTCGGGAAATGTCCTTGAAAAAACAATTCATTCATGGTTAAATTTTTCAAACCGATACCTTTTTCTCCCGGTTCCTCAACCGTTAAACGGTCAAGTAGCAAAAACGGGTAACGATGCGGCAACATTTGCATAATTGCATCAATATTATAAACTTTATTTTCTGTCATTTTATCCTCTATTTTTTTGAATTTTTTTGCAAAAACGCCACTTGACGCATAAAGTCCTTAAACGGCACACTTGGACTGCCCATAACAATAGCACCGGCTTCAACATCACGCATTACACCGGATTGCGCCCCAATTTGTGCACCACTACCGATATTAAGGTGATCTGCCAGACCGACCTGACCGCCGAGTACCACATAATCACCCAGCGTACAACTGCCGGCAATGCCTACTTGTGAAACAATCACACAGCCGCGACCGAGTTTATCGTTATGCGCAATCTGTACCAAATTATCAATTCGCGAACCGTCGCCGATAACGGTGTCATCAAGCGCACCACGGTCAACACAAGCGTTTGCCCCGATTTCAACATCATTTCCGATAATCACTCGTCCCAGCTGCGGAATACGGTGATGTTGACCGTTCATAACTTGAAAACCGAAACCATCGCAGCCGATTCGCGCACCGCTGTAAATAAAGCAATTGTTTCCGATATGCGCATAAGCAATATAAGCGTCGCTACCAATCCGGCAGTGGCTGCCAATCTGACAGTCGTGTTCAATAACCGCATGTGGTTCAATCAAGCAATTGTCACCGATAACCGAATTTTCACCAATCACGGCATAAGCGCCGATAAAGCAATCCTTACCGATTTTGGCGCTTTTAGCAATTTGCGCGGTGGCATCAATACCGATTACAGGCTTCTTTTCGGCATACATATATTCATTTAGCGCAATAAATGCTAATTTTGGATTCTCACAGGTCAGCACAATCACATTTTGCGGAACAAACTGCGCCAAATCAGCGGTTGTTATGCATGCTTTGGCGGTGATATTGGCTGCCTTTTCTTTGCTTTTACGGTCATAAAAAAAACAAATGTCGTTTGCGGTAGCGCTTGCCATGGTGGCAATATCGGCAATTTTTTCATCAGCCTTGTTGGCATCACTTAAAACAGCCGATGTAACCTTAGCCACATCAGCCAAGGTTACATCTTCTTTCGTTTGATAAAAACTTTTATCAACCATTTTTATCTGCCTTATAAGCTGGTACCGAAGTTCAAACGGAACACTTCTTTTTCATCGTAGCGTTCTTTAACAATCGGGAAGCCGAAGTCAAGGTCAATTTTACCCATCGGTGATAACCAGTCAAAACCGAAACCGATAGATTGTCTGATTTTATCTGAGTAAAGAACCGGATGATAAGGGTCTTTAATATTATCCGGTTTGCCTAAAGCACCCAAATCCCAGAATAAGCGGCCTTTAACGCCAAGTTCGTCAAGACCAATCGGGAACAGGGTTTCCACGCCCGAATACATCATCCAGTTGCCGCCCAAAGCATCATTTGTTTGAGCATCTCTGGCACCGATACCGGCAAATTCAAAACCGCGCATATTTTGGCCACCTAAATAGAAACGGTCAAACAAGCGAACATCTTTACCGCCGTAACCCTTAATATAACCAGCCGTTGCAAAGAACTTAAAGGTGAAGAAATCGGCAATGGTGTAGAATTTATAGGCTTTCACTTCAAATTTATTATATTTATTGTTACCACCTAAACCGGCAATATCGTGTCCAAACGACAAGAAATAACCTTCTTTGGTGTTGTAAGCATTATCACGCTTATCATAAACCAATGTTTGGCCGATAGCAGACGTTGTTGTTTTACCTTCTTCTTGTTTAATGAAATATGAAGCATTATCTTTAACTTTACGTATTTCATTTTCACTTAAGGTATAACGAACGTAATGGCCGAAGTCATCGGTATAATTCCACCCCATGCGTAAACGACCACCGTAGGTTGAGGTATCATACGATGCTTCATCTTCATAGTCTTGCGTTTGCATAAACAAATCGGCACCGGCACTTAAACGTCTGTCTAAGAAATACGGCTCGGTAAAGCTTAAGTTTACATCACGCGTTCTTTGCGAAATACCGAAGTTAATACCGGCTTGTTGACCTCTGCCGCGGAAGTTGTTTTCGACCACGCCGGCACGGAACAAGGCACCGTTGGTGGTTGAATAACCAACGCCGACATTGAAGTATCCGGTTGATTTTTCTTCAACTTTAACATCTAAATCGGCTTTATCCGGTGCGGTTTGGGTGGTTTCAATATCTACCTTACTGAAATAGTTCAGATTTTCAACATTGCGGCGTGAATCACGAATTTTAGAGAAGTTCATCGCATCACCTTCCGCCACACGGAATTCACGACGAATAACCTCGTCTAAAGTGCGGTCGTTGCCGGTGATGTTGATGCGGTCAATGAAAATGCGTTCACCCTCATATACGTTAAACACAATATCAACTTTATTGTTCGGAATATCGCGAATCAATTCCGGTTCAACGTTAACAAATGCCACGCCATGACGGCCGAGATAATCGGTCATTTGCGATACGGTTTTTTCCACATCACTTTGTTTATACCACTCATCTTCTTCGACCTCAATTTCATCATATAAATCATCGGCGTTAACATTCGGCATGTGCGATTTAACACTGACTTTATTCACTTCATAGCGCGGTCCTTCATCTAAAGAATAAGTCAAAATGAACGACTTTTTATCTTCACTTAACTCCGCTACGGCAGATTTTACGGCAAAATCAGCATAACCGCGGTCGGTATAAAAGCGGCGTAATAACTCTTTGTCGTATTCCATTTTTTCAGCATCGTAAGTATCTTTAGAACTGAAAATACGATACCAGCGGCTTTCCTTACTCATAATTTCTTCCTGCAAGTCTGAGCTGGTATAGTGGGTATTACCCAAGAAATTGATTTTATCAATCTTAGCGGTTGCACCTTCGTCAATTTCATAAATCAAATCAACTCGATTTTCATCGCGTTCAATAATTTTCGGCTCTACCGTTACCGTGTAGCGACCGGTTTTACGATATACGTCCAAGATGCGCTGTACATCTTGTTGCACCTTAGCTTTTTCAAAAATTGAACGTGG